>NZ_NHRQ01000042.1:0-3104 GCF_002165335.1 Acinetobacter sp. WCHA29 | reverse complement strand
CATATTTGGTTCAGATAGTACGTATTCTGTTAATTTTAGAGAAATTAATAAATAGAGCTTCTATGTATTACAGCTCCATAATTGAATTTTTTTATTGTCTATATAAATATTGATTCTTTTAATTTGTAGTAGCTTTGACTAAAACTAGACTAATGTTATCTCCAGCAAAAGGTTTTAACATTTCAACGAAATTTTTAAGCCATTCTTTTAGTGATTGATTAATCTGAACTAATGGCCATTCATCATGCGTAATAGCATCAAAAACTCCATCAGTACATACCATTAAAACATCGTTAGGTTCTACTTTATGAATTTGCGTTATCTTTTCATCTACTTCATGGATTGAATTCGCACAGAAATAATCTGTAAGAGTATCGTATATTGAAGCAAGTTCTTGCCCTGAATTTAATACTGCAAGGCTCTCTTCACTAAAATTAGAAATATCCATTTCATTAAAGAAATTATCGTCTTTAGTTAAAATACTCCAACTCTGAAGTTGATGGGAGAAATAGTAAACTCTACTATCTCCAAGAGACTGTATTCTTATTTGGTTATATTCATCTTCAGCTGAATGTCGAATTAGAGCCATTGTTGTAGCAGAATCAATCACTGATTTAGCTTTTAATTTTGAACAAAGTACTTCTTGTATGTAAGATAACCGAATATCAGCCGTATTATTTTTATAATATTCATTGATAATTTCCAGTACGGCTATGGCAGCTTTATCTGAATTTGGTTGACTGCTTATACCATCAGCAACAGCAACACACCACGCATTCTTATCCGTCGATATGTTTAAAGAGCTGTACCGGCCTTTATCATATATCACTTTATTCTTAATCAAAATAGCATCTTGTTGGTTTTTTTTTCTAGCCTGCCAAGTCAAACCTTGCATTTCATACGTTAAATTATTCATAACAGTCTTTTTACTTACCAATAATTAAAGATGCAACCCATCCAACCAATTTAGAATTCAAAATTAACAAGATTTTTTATATCGAGTGGCTCTCGAAAAAATTGTATCTCGACCATCAGGAATCTTTACATTGTTCTGATCAACTTCATAACCTTGTTCCTCCATGATGACCTTTACCATATGCCCCATGGTTTGCTTTAAACGGTCATAATTGATATTTCCTGGCTCGTTTGAATGTTTTTTAATGAACTTTAGCTGTTCTCCAAATCTTTCCTCTATTGTTGGAACCAAAGCTTCTATTGCCGGTCGACTGAGATATGTAGCTGTTGTCATCATTACAAGAGTTTTTTCTTCTCGTAAAAACTCTAAAAACTTTTGCCCAAATTCAGTTTCAATAATTGCATTAAATTGGGGATAAAATTGACTCATAGCTTATACCTAAAAATTATATACGTTAAAATAAACATCAGTTAAAATCCATAGGTATCATAATACACTTGCATGAAAATTTAATCAATGCTATAACTATGAATTCTTAATCTAACTTAATAAGAAGAGGGTCTTATGTTACACAACAATGTAGTTTGGGGACGTGGCGTTCATACACTTGGAACTGTTTTTTTAAATAACGTATTGGAAAATATGGGTAAATATAATAGCCAAATCGTTCAATTTGGGGAAACAGGGACAGGGAAACAACCTAACTATCAATTGGAAACTGAAAATAAAAAGATAGCATTGAATGGTAAAAATCATGAAGAATATGGTGCAGATCAATTCGATGAAGAAAAACTATCTATCTGCTTCAGTAAAGATGATATTTCAGAAGCTGTGAATGTAGCGAAAATATTAGAAAAAAATAGTTAATTTATTAGGTATTAAATAGACACCTTTAAGGTGTCTATTTAACAAAAAAATGTCTACAAAATTGACAGCTATTCAAACTGTAATAAATACGGTGACAGTAAACATGAAATTATTTTTAGATTGTGAATTTAACGGTTTTGGTGGAGAACTAATTTCCATGGCACTTGTTGATGAAAATGAAAGATACTTTTATGAGGTCTTACCATGTATAAATCCGACCTCATGGGTACTTAATAATGTTATCCCCATTCTAAATAAACAAGCTATTGATTTAAAAAAATTTCAAAACACCTTATTTAATTTTCTAAATCATTATGAAACTATACATATAGTTGCTGACTGGCCAGAGGATTTTTCATTGTTTCTAAGGTCCCTCATACTTAAACAAGGTATTTGTATGATTACTCCAAAGTTGACAATGGAACTTTGGGAGAACGATACAAGCCTAGCAACAGATTCAAAAATACCTCACAATGCTCTACAAGATGCTTTTGCGCTAAAACGAAGATACTTTATCTAAAATTATTTTACGCTCTTTGATAAATTACAGTCTCAATATGAAAAAGTAGTTAATTTATTCGGTATTAATAGACACCTTTAAGGCGCATATTTAACATAAAATCTCTTATGCGAATCTTTAGCTATTGATCGTTATTAGCTTAGTAACTGGCTTTTTTTCACTATATTCCCTACAATAAAATACGCCATTGACGTACTTAATTTATGCTATTCATTGAAACCAGTATTTTCACTAAGCAAATCAAAGAGCTTGTCTCTGATGATGAATACAGAGAACTCCAACAGGAACTTTTAGTTCAGCCAGATAAAGGAGATCTCATAAAAAATGGTGGTGGAATTCGTAAAGTACGTTGTGCTCAAGGCAGTAAAGGAAAAAGTGGTGGCATCCGAGTAATTTATTACTGGATCACTGAAGATGATCAGATCTTTATGCTACTGGCTTACCCTAAATCTGTTAAAGAAAACCTAACAGATAAAGAGACCGCTATCCTACGTCAACTTGTGAAGGAGCAATTTCATGGATAATAACTTATTTGATGACCTCGTTGCTTCGATCAAAGAAGCAGGAGCTATTAAACGTAATGAAGTTCAAGCAAGTCGAGTGACCGAACTAACTCTTCCTGATATTAAAGAAGTTCGTGAGAAAACAGGTTTGAGCCAAACCGAATTTGCTGCACGTTTACATATTAGCCCTCGTACACTTCAGAATTGGGAACAGGGCAGACGCTATCCAACAGGGCCAGCAGCAACCTTGATTCGTATTCTAGATGCGCATCCAAGCCTGATTTAAAACTCTAGGCAA
>NZ_NHRQ01000041.1:0-5433 GCF_002165335.1 Acinetobacter sp. WCHA29 | reverse complement strand
CATGTTTAATTCGTCTGATCACAGATACTTTATAAAGCATTTTAATACTTTTTGAATCCGTCAATGCGTAAGTCCTATCATCTTAAAATCCTATAAATAATCTTTCACTTTTATGACATCAATATGAATCCTTTAATTGAGAATTCAGAACTCCTCCCCCTATCAAAACACCCAGCAAGTAGCTAACAGCCAGACTTCCTGAGCATTTTGCAATAACCACCCCATCACGGTGAAACACAGAACCTCACTGTACCCGTAGCAGAAGGTGGCAGATTACCTGTCAACACCCACTCTAGCTGGCCATTGTTATGGGTTGCTGTACAACCTGTAATGCCTGAAGGGGTAGACTGGCAATTGATGCTACCAAACGTTGTATCCAATGGCACACTGTCTTTCAGCTTTACATTTTGCAACACTTTCACACTATTGTTCTTATAGGTGATCTCATACTCCAGTTTTTGTTGGCTGGTCGCCTGATTGTTGATCGCAAAAGAAGTGCTGTCACTCACTGTTGATGGGCACGTGGCAACGGTACGTACTCGTTTCTGCAAATCAAGTCCTGCACTGCCAATCAGGGTGGTATCCTGTCGCTGGTTGCTTTGTCCTGTGATCGTTTGCGATGGATTACTCAGGCTAATCTGATAGCTGGCCTGTAGTCGGGTCATTTGCTGTGCGCCTGCATAGGCATTACTTGGCGACAGGACACGCTGTACCAGACAGATGTCGGTTGCTGGCTGTAACAGGATTGGGCTACCTGTGGTGGGGTTAAATACACTTTCCCCCGCGTCCACTTTGCCATTACAGTTAGTATCCTGATAGATAATAGCCTGCCATACCTGATCTGTACTGGAAGCTGGCTGTTGTGCCAGATTTTGTACCATCTGGGTAATGTTCACAGGCGCGTAACTGATCAGTCGATGTGGATAGTCAGTCACTTCTCCTGCTTTAATGGTATGTTGCCCATCTTCTATGAGTATCACGCTCAGATTAGCATCGCCAAAATTTCCTGTGGTATAGCTGGCTACAGTACTATTTGCCACGCTAATGGTATCGGTACTACGTGTGTAATTGGCAACACCGCTAACTGAGGTAAAATTTTGCGTATTAGTTTCTATAATACAATAGGGACTTGGCAGATTTGCATTACGAATAAACTGATAATCACCTGCTGCATTGGTTGTGGTTTCTGCAATAATACTACTAATACAATTGGTCAGTTGAATCCTCGCACCAGCAATCCCATTCTCGCCAGTATCTTGTACACCATTATAGGCATTAGCAAAAATATTATTTACTGTGCCGCCATTATCATTAAATACCCTTCCTGAAACAATCAGTTGTGAGTTAACACTCACGCTAGACTGGTTATTATCCAAAATAAGCTCAGGTGTCGAACCACTTACATTTGCTGTATTGATAATCGTCCCTAATTGTCTGGAAACTGCCTGTACTCTGACTTGCTTAGTTGTAGCTGGAGTCATTAACCCCATGTTGCAAGTCAGGGTCTTATTGCTACTATTGTAAGTACAACTTCCCCCTGTTATGGTATAGGAAACATAATCAATTCCTACAGGAATAGTATCTGTGAGAGTCACATTACTGTTTGCAGGCCCCTCATTGAAAATATTAATGGTATACCAAAAAGATTGATTAACATAAATATTTGTACTATCGACCAATTTGGTGACCTGAACATCTGTTCCAAGTTGCACTGTGGTATTTTCACTATCACTATTATTGGTCGTTAAACTATCTGTTTCACTTGCCTGAACACTGACCTGATTGACATCGGTACCAATATACTTTGCCAACATACGGATAGTAATCGTTATTGTTTGACCCGCCTCTACACTTCCCAGATTACAGAGCATTTGATGACTGCTATTTGGTGTTGTGCAACTTCCCTGCTGAGGGGTGGCATCTATAAATTCAAGATAAGTATAAGGCAAGTTTTCAGTGACTATCACATTGGTTGCAACCGAAGGCCCCAGATTATTTACTGTTACCGTATAAACCACAGTGCCGTTTTGCGCAACAGGATCAACCAGATCTGATTTATTGATCACCAGATCAATGACAGCAGAAGTTACTGTTGTAGACACTGAAGATGTGTTGTTGGTACTCACAGCATCATAAATATCGGAACTAATAGTGGCGGTATTTATGATGTTTGTACCTGCTGCTGCCTGTTGGGGACGCACCACCACTGTCACTGATTGCGTAGTATTATTGGCTAAACTTGCCCATTGGCACTGAATTTTTCCTGCTGTAGGTACGTCCTGCTGACAAGTACCAGCGCCTGTTGGTGTGATTGACATCACTGTCACATTACTCGGTAAAGTATCAATAACAGTAACATTGGTAGCAACACTAGGACCATTATTTCTGGCGGTTAAAATATAGGTCAGGTTCTGACCAGCAGCAACCGTGGTTAAGGAAGCACTTTTGCCGATCTGCAAATCAGCACTTGGCAGTACATCTAAGGTCACAGTACTGCTATTATCTGTAAAATCTGGATCAGCAACAACAGCAGTACTGACAAAACTGATACTGGCTGTATTTGAACGTGCCGTCCCAACCGTCCTAGGTGTCACAGTCACAGTAAATGAAGTACTCGCCCCCACTGCCAGACCACCTGCATAATCACAAGTCAAGGGAGTGACATTTCCTGTTCCTGCTGTGGTACAAGTCCAGCCATTGGCTGTCGCTGTCGTAGACACCAGTGTTGCCCCTGGATCAGGATTCATACTATCAACCAAACGAATAGCATTTGACGCTCCCACTGGTACAGCAGTTCGCCCCTGATTCGTCACCACAAAAGTATAGGTATAGCTCTGTCCCATATAAACACTAGTGGCTGACACTGTTTTAACCAGTTTTAAATTGGCATCATCCAGAATAGTGGTTTGCTGTTGGGCAGTATCATTGCTGCCTATTGGATCGTTTGTGGTCACTACTTGTGAGTAGTTAGTCATTGTTGTGCCGTTATTGGCTTTTAATACCACATCAATATCATTGGTTGTATTTACCGTCCAGGTAGATGAAGCGCTCACAGTGCGGATACAGGTAATCACCGTGCCAGTATCACTACAACTCCAGCCTTGGGTAGATACAGTGGGTGCATAACTCACAATGGTAGAATTGACAGGAATGGTATCCGTTACTGTCACTGTACGACCCGTTGGCATATTAGATGGTCCATTATTGGTTACACGTAAGCGATAGCGTACATTACCTGTTACTGCCACAGGATCAGGTCCATAAGTAGTATTGCCTGATACGGTATCGTCCTTAACAATTGACAAATCACTATAAGTACCACCTCCTGATGTATCTACAATCGTCAGCGTATTGTCTGACTGGTTATTACTCAGATCAGGATCGGATATGACAGAGCTAATATTGCCAATATTTTGCTTCACCCCAGTACTGGTAAATTTTGCGGACAGTGTGATGCTACCATTATTACTACTTGATACCACCAGACCATTGGTCAGTGTACATGTAATGGTTGTAGGTCCATTAATGGGAGAAGCTGTGCTTGCAGTTGGACAACTCCAGCCAGCTGGCGCAGTAATCGCCGTAATTTGAACACCACTAGGCAACGTATCAGTAATCGTTACTGTTGTTCCAGCAGGGATTGGAGATGTACCCGCATTACGATAAGCAAGCGTGTAAGTTGCTGTAGAGTTTAAAGCACGTACAGCACCAGAACCATTGACAGTTTTAGTAATTCTCAGATCGGCATTTCCGTTCACTGTATGTGTCACTGAAGCTGTATTATTGCTGGTTGCAATATCAGTTAAGATATTACCCACAGAACCTACTGTTGCCGCATTAGTCAATGTACCCCCTTGAGTTGGGATAAAATCAAACTGGATAATCCCCAGACTTTGTGTTGTCGTACTGGTATTCACATAGGGTGTTGAAGAGTCACAAATGACACTCACAGGGTTACTGGCTGATACCGTAAAAGGTAAAGTCTGGCTTGGACTATAATCACAACTCCATACCCCTGAATTACCAGATACTGTTGGTGAAGTAGTGACCTGTATATTATTCGGTAATGGATCCGTGACTCGAACCGTTGCACCTGCTGTATCCCCAATGACTAAAGACGGTGTTAGACGATACCGATAAGTCGCACCTGCACCGATCTGTGTACTCGTCCCAATGGTAGTATTTGACGTATTGGTAAGTACCTTTGCCACACTTAAATCAACCGCCTGATTTACCGAAGTATTTTCTGTAACCGTATTATTGGCAGTGTTTTTATCAGCCATCGTTGAACTCACGCTGGCTTCATTGGTTACCGTCCCATAAGCCAATGCCTTGACGGGTACTGTAATATTCTGAAAACTTGCATTGACTGCCAAGGCATTATTGGCTTGTATATTTCTCTGACACGTTACAACAACTGGTCCATTTTGGGGAAATGTTGTACCACCAGAACTACTACAAGTCCAATTAGTACCACTGGGTAGACTTTGTAGACGCATACTGGATGGAATATTATCTGTTACAGTCACTGTATCTGCTGTAGTATGAGCAAAAGGCCCTAAATTCTTGATCGCCAGCACATAATTATAAGTCGCCCCCTCTGATACTGGATCAGCACTATCCGTTTTTGTGATTTGCAAATCAGCACTTTGTACAACTGTTGTTGTTTCAATCTTACTATTATTGGTTAAATTAGTATCAATTTGACCACTTGAACCTGTGAAGGTACTGGTTAATGTCCCTGGTGTGGTGGGTACAGTCACCTTAATCACAATATTGACTGCCGCATTATTATCAATATTACCCAGACTACAAGTAATTGTTGTTGTACCTGTACATGTCCCCTGCGAAGAAACGACACTTTGCAAACTTACTGTTGCAGGTAACGCCGCCGTCAAACTAACTCCTGTCGAATCATCAGGACCATTATTAGCTACATTCAGAGTATAAGTTAATGTCCCACCTGCTGCGATTGGGTCAGGACTATCATTCTCATTGACAACAATATCAACAGCAGCATGTAAAATAGATGTATATAAGAAAACAATAGCACAAATAAATAAATAAAAGATTTTATTAACTTTTATCACAAAAATTCTCCTCCATCGGTGGGACATTTTTCATCAATAATGAAAGTGAACAACTTCAATCTGACCTTTATTTTTGTCCTAATTAAAGTTTTAATTAACCCTAATGAGTAGCCACACATAATTGTGTGAAATATATCACGTAATTTACAATTTTAAAACATATTTAACATTAATTAGGACTTACGCATTGACGGATTCAAAAAAGTACTAAAATACTTTATAAAGTATCTGTGATCAGACGAATTAAACATGCTTCTAGAGCAACTTGTACTCTACCCATTTATATGGGCTTTCTCATGACAGAACCGAACTCTATTAGCTGCACACAACTTGCCGAGACTTA
>NZ_NHRQ01000040.1:2291-5766 GCF_002165335.1 Acinetobacter sp. WCHA29 | reverse complement strand
AAGAGGTTTCACTTCTGAGTTCGGGAAGGGATCAGGTGGTTCACTCTTGCTATTGTCGCCAGCAAACTGTTGTGGTGTTTTCGGGTCTTACTGATCATGTTGTGTTTTCACTTCATGTCTGCCTTACTTACGATCCAAAGAGTTATTAACGGATTAGATAATTGGTCTAATTTGTGTTCAGTATTGTAACTAGTTTGTACACTAAATCAAGTTATGTATTGAATTTATCTTGAATACAACAACTGTTTGGGTGTTGTATAGTCAAGCCTCACGAGCAATTAGTATTGGTCAGCTTCACACGTCACCGTGCTTCCACACCCAACCTATCAACGTCCTAGTCTCGAACGGCTCTTTAGAGGAATAAATTCCTAGGGAAATCTTATCTTGAGGTAGGCTTCCCGCTTAGATGCTTTCAGCGGTTATCCCTTCCGAACATAGCTACCCGGCGATGCGACTGGCGTCACAACCGGTACACCAGAGGTTCGTCCACTCTGGTCCTCTCGTACTAGGAGCAGATCCTCTCAAATTTCCAGCGCCCACGGTAGATAGGGACCGAACTGTCTCACGACGTTCTAAACCCAGCTCGCGTACCTCTTTAAATGGCGAACAGCCATACCCTTGGGACCTGCTTCAGCCCCAGGATGAGATGAGCCGACATCGAGGTGCCAAACACCGCCGTCGATATGAACTCTTGGGCGGTATCAGCCTGTTATCCCCAGAGTACCTTTTATCCGTTGAGCGATGGCCCTTCCATACAGAACCACCGGATCACTAAGACCTACTTTCGTACCTGCTCGACTTGTGGGTCTCGCAGTTAAGCGCGCTTTTGCCTTTATACTCTACGCGTGATTTCCGACCACGCTGAGCGCACCTTCGTACTCCTCCGTTACTCTTTAGGAGGAGACCGCCCCAGTCAAACTACCCACCAGACATGGTCCTCGCCCCGGATTACGGGGCAGAGTTAGAACCTCAACATTACCAGGGTGGTATTTCAAGGACGGCTCCATTGGAACTAGCGTTCCAACTTCAAAGCCTCCCACCTATCCTACACAAGTAAGGTCAAAGTTCAATGTCAAGCTGCAGTAAAGGTTCACGGGGTCTTTCCGTCTAGCCGCGGGTACACTGCATCTTCACAGCGATTTCGATTTCACTGAGCCTCTGCTGGAGACAGCGCCGCCATCATTATGCCATTCGTGCAGGTCGGAACTTACCCGACAAGGAATTTCGCTACCTTAGGACCGTTATAGTTACGGCCGCCGTTTACTGGGGCTTCGATCAAGAGCTTCGCTTACGCTAACCCCATCAATTAACCTTCCAGCACCGGGCAGGCATCACACCCTATACGTCCACTTTCGTGTTTGCAGAGTGCTATGTTTTTAATAAACAGTTGCAGCGGCCTGGTTTCTGTGGCTGCCAATAGCTCAGGGAGCAAGTCCCATCACCGTCAGCAGCGTACCTTCTCCCGAAGTTACGGTACCATTTTGCCTAGTTCCTTCAGCAGAGTTCTCTCAAGCGCTTTGGTCTACTCGACCTGACCACCTGTGTCGGTTTCGGGTACGATTCCTGTGTAACTGAAGCTTAGAGACTTTTCCTGGAAGCATGGTATCAGCCACTTCACTGTACAAGTACAGCTTGCTATCAGTTCTCAGCATAGAGTACCCCGGATTTGCCTAAGATACATGCCTACAACCTTCCACCTGGACAACCAACGCCAGGCTGACTTAACCTTCTCCGTCCTCTCATCGCATTACACAGAAGTATTGGAATATTAACCAATTTCCCATCGACTACGCCTCTCGGCCTCGCCTTAGGGGTCGACTCACCCAGCCCCGATTAACGTTGGACTGGAACCCTTGGTCTTTCAGCGAACGGGTTTTTCACCCGTTTTGTCGTTACTCACGTCAGCATTCGCACTTCTGATACCTCCAGCATGCTTCTCAACACACCTTCATCGGCTTACAGAACGCTCCCCTACCACTTGACTTAAAGTCAAATCCGCAGCTTCGGCACATAGTTTTAGCCCCGTTACATCTTCCGCGCAGGCCGACTCGACTAGTGAGCTATTACGCTTTCTTTAAAGGGTGGCTGCTTCTAAGCCAACCTCCTAGCTGTCTATGCCTTCCCACATCGTTTCCCACTTAACTATGATTTTGGGGCCTTAGCTGGCGGTCTGGATTGTTTTCCTCTTGACTACGGACGTTAGCACCCGCAGTCTGTCTCCCGGATAGTACTCATTGGTATTCGGAGTTTGCATCGGTTTGGTAAGTCGGGATGACCCCCTAGCCGAAACAGTGCTCTACCCCCAATGGTATTCGTCCGAGGCGCTACCTAAATAGCTTTCGGGGAGAACCAGCTATCACCAGGCTTGATTAGCCTTTCACCCCTATCCACAAGTCATCCCCTGGCTTTTCAACGACAGTGGGTTCGGTCCTCCAGTTAGTGTTACCCAACCTTCAACCTGCTCATGGATAGATCGCCTGGTTTCGGGTCTACACCCAGCAACTAAACGCCCTATTAAGACTCGATTTCTCTACGGCTCCCCTATACGGTTAACCTTGCTACTGAATGTAAGTCGCTGACCCATTATACAAAAGGTACGCAGTCACCGAACAAGTCGGCTCCCACTGCTTGTATGCATGCGGTTTCAGGATCTATTTCACTCCCCTCACAGGGGTTCTTTTCGCCTTTCCCTCACGGTACTGGTTCACTATCGGTCAGTCAGGAGTATTTAGCCTTGGAGGATGGTCCCCCCATATTCAGACAAGGTTTCACGTGCCTCGCCCTACTCGTCATCATTGTGTGTGCCCTTTCGTGTACGGGAATATCACCCTCTACGTTCGCACTTCCCAGAGCGTTCCACTAGAACACACACAACTTAATGGGCTGCTCCCCGTTCGCTCGCCGCTACTAAGGGAATCTCAATTGATTTCTTTTCCTAAGGGTACTGAGATGTTTCACTTCCCCTCGTTCGCTTCATAAACCTATGTATTCAGTTTATGATACCCGCCTTATAGCGGGTGGGTTCCCCCATTCAGAAATCTCCGGATCAAAGGATATTTGCCGCCTCCCCGGAGCTTATCGCAGGCTATTACGTCTTTCATCGCCTCTGACTGCCAAGGCATCCACCACATGCACTTAATTACTTGACTATACAACCCCAAACAGTCGCTAACCCTTACAAGTAAGGTTAGGACAGATTGCCATGTTCGTTTTTCAACTTACATCGCTCTCATCCAGTTTGTTGCTTCGTGAACTTAATCACCGTACAGCTTCAATCTAAATTCATATACCAAAACGCTTGATTCAGTGTTTTTGCTAGTTCTCAGATTAAATATTAATTTAACAATTACTTGTTATCTTCCTATTTAATCGAGTTTGAACAATTTATTTCAGACTCAAATTCTAATCTGTTAATGATTAACTACCGCCTCGTCAGCGAGTAGTAAACTGTGATAAATCACAGAAGTTAATAAGC
>NZ_NHRQ01000040.1:0-2174 GCF_002165335.1 Acinetobacter sp. WCHA29 | reverse complement strand
CGTGGTGGAGACTAGGAGAGTCGAACTCCTGACCTCCTGCGTGCAAAGCAGGCGCTCTACCAACTAAGCTAAGTCCCCAGCTTTAATCATAATGAACGACATATCTTTTTATCTAGCAGCTTGTGATTATTCATCACTTCGTCAGTAGTGGTGGGTCTGACAAGACTTGAACTTGTGACCCCACGCTTATCAAGCGTGTGCTCTAACCAACTGAGCTACAGACCCTCAGATACATCTTCGAAGAACAACTTGTTGTGGATTCTTACCGATCGTCAATCTTTCGTTAAGGAGGTGATCCAGCCGCAGGTTCCCCTACGGCTACCTTGTTACGACTTCACCCCAGTCATCGGCCACACCGTGGTAAGCGTCCTCCTTGCGGTTAGACTACCTACTTCTGGTGCAACAAACTCCCATGGTGTGACGGGCGGTGTGTACAAGGCCCGGGAACGTATTCACCGCGGCATTCTGATCCGCGATTACTAGCGATTCCGACTTCATGGAGTCGAGTTGCAGACTCCAATCCGGACTACGATCGGCTTTTTGAGATTAGCATCACATCGCTGTGTAGCAACCCTTTGTACCGACCATTGTAGCACGTGTGTAGCCCTGGCCGTAAGGGCCATGATGACTTGACGTCGTCCCCGCCTTCCTCCAGTTTGTCACTGGCAGTATCCTTAAAGTTCCCATCCGAAATGCTGGCAAGTAAGGAAAAGGGTTGCGCTCGTTGCGGGACTTAACCCAACATCTCACGACACGAGCTGACGACAGCCATGCAGCACCTGTATCTAGATTCCCGAAGGCACCAATCCATCTCTGGAAAGTTTCTAGTATGTCAAGGCCAGGTAAGGTTCTTCGCGTTGCATCGAATTAAACCACATGCTCCACCGCTTGTGCGGGCCCCCGTCAATTCATTTGAGTTTTAGTCTTGCGACCGTACTCCCCAGGCGGTCTACTTATCGCGTTAGCTGCGCCACTAAAGCCTCAAAGGCCCCAACGGCTAGTAGACATCGTTTACGGCATGGACTACCAGGGTATCTAATCCTGTTTGCTCCCCATGCTTTCGTACCTCAGCGTCAGTATTAGGCCAGATGGCTGCCTTCGCCATCGGTATTCCTCCAGATCTCTACGCATTTCACCGCTACACCTGGAATTCTACCATCCTCTCCCATACTCTAGCTGACCAGTATCGAATGCAATTCCTAAGTTAAGCTCAGGGATTTCACATCCGACTTAATCAGCCGCCTACGCACGCTTTACGCCCAGTAAATCCGATTAACGCTCGCACCCTCTGTATTACCGCGGCTGCTGGCACAGAGTTAGCCGGTGCTTATTCTGCGAGTAACGTCCACTATCCCAGAGTATTAATCTAGGTAGCCTCCTCCTCGCTTAAAGTGCTTTACAACCAAAAGGCCTTCTTCACACACGCGGCATGGCTGGATCAGGCTTCCGCCCATTGTCCAATATTCCCCACTGCTGCCTCCCGTAGGAGTCTGGGCCGTGTCTCAGTCCCAGTGTGGCGGATCATCCTCTCAGACCCGCTACAGATCGTCGCCTTGGTAGGCCTTTACCCCACCAACTAGCTAATCCGACTTAGGCTCATCATTTAGCGCAAGGTCCGAAGATCCCCTGCTTTCTCCCGTAGGACGTATGCGGTATTAGCATTCCTTTCGGAATGTTGTCCCCCACTAAATGGCAGATTCCTAAGCATTACTCACCCGTCCGCCGCTAGGATCAGTACCGAAGCACCTCACCCCGCTCGACTTGCATGTGTTAAGCCTGCCGCCAGCGTTCAATCTGAGCCATGATCAAACTCTTCAGTTTAAAATCATTTGTACTTTACTAAAAGTACTAAATCTGGCTCATCAATTTTCTGACTAAAAATTCGCTCAAATAAACTTCGAGAAATTTCTACCATTCAATCAATGAAATATTTTCGATCGATCAACCAGTAAAAATCCACACAAGTTGTTCTTCTATTCTCTTAATGATCTTCTCGATGATTCGTCATCATCAAGCTAGGTCGGCTATGTTACTCTAATCTAAATTAAAGTCAACAGGTAATTTAGATATTTTTAAAACTTACCAATCAATCTAAGAACCTAACTAATCTAGCCAAATCCTTGTTTCTCAACAAGTTTTTATCTGCATCACCGCCGATGGATGTGCATTCTACA
>NZ_NHRQ01000003.1:0-241181 GCF_002165335.1 Acinetobacter sp. WCHA29 | reverse complement strand
CTCGATCGGTCACTTTACCTAGGCAAAAAGGTTCCATTTTTGCCCATTGGGCATCAGTAAGTATGTATCTATCCATACTACTATTATAAATTAATCAGTTGCCTTTGTTAGTTCTCAACAAGCCCTAATACAATTAAAAATATAGAATATTATTTTTAAAAAAATTTAAAAAATAAAATCAATAGTTTATATCTACTTCATTATAATGGGTTCATTCGGCAGTTCATTTTGATTATGCACATCAGTTTTTACATAGTATTGATTCAATACTTGTCTAATGTCATCTACACCCTGAGTTACAGCTCGCAAATATTCTTTTTGAGTCAAGGTAACAATGATATTTTGACAAATTTCACTCCATGTCTCGGCTTGTGTTGCATTTTTTAGTCCCCGATCAATCACAATCTCAACTTTGCGCTCACACAGATTTAAATACAACAATACACCACTATTGAGTTCAGTATCCCAAACACCCAATTCAGCAAATAGCTGCTGAGCACGTAGCCGTGTGTTTTGATGATAAGCCTGTGAACATGGAATATGTCCTTCTATCACTACCTGAATTTCACTAACATGACCTTTTTCAGCATGCTGCACAGCCTTAGCGATCTGTATCCTATCGTTTTTATTGAAATAATTATGCATAGAAGATATATAGAGGAAGTGTTTAAACCAGCGCTTTAAGCTTGGTTGAACCTGCTCATCCAGCTTAGGCTGGGTAATAATCTGTGTTGTATCTGTCTTTGTTACCATGAGCCTGATGCTCCTCCCCCGCCAAAGCTGCCACCGCCGCCACTATAACCACCTCCACTGCCACCACCAAAGCCTCCTCTACCACCCCCTCGCCCACCACCCGACAAGAAGGCTTGAAAAATAAGCTGTGCCAATGAAGTAATCAGTAGAAAGAAAATTCCAATACCGAGTAATAAACTCATCACAAGCCCCGCCCCATTGACTAGTCCTGCAACCGTTGCAGCTACTGCCGCAGTGGAGGCACTTAAACGATTGCCAACAATGAATGAACCAACAACACCAGCAATCAGGATAAATAGCGCCATAGTTAGCGTACTATCTTTCGCTTGTTGCTCACGTAAAGCTTGTTCATGACGGTCTTTTAATTCTTGGGCAGCCTGTTGTGCAATTTCTGGATCTTGGTTCACAATACGGCTAATCTCATCCAAACCTGATGAAATTCCTTGAGCATACTGACCTTGTTTAAAAGAGGGTGTAATTTGATTATGAATAATGCGGCTCAGTACCACATCAGGTAAAACACCTTCGAGACCATAGCCTGTTAGAATCTGAATTTTGCGATCATTGACTGCAATTGCCATCAACAAACCATTATCACGTTTAGCAGAACCTAATTGCCATTTTTCACCTGTACGTAAAGCAAAATCAAAAATAGCTTCTTGTCCTGTGGTGGGTACAATAATCACCCCAATCTGAGCTTTACCCTGCTGATACAACGTCAGTATTTTTTGATTGAGTTGCTGTGTTTCCGCCTCACTTAATATTTTTGCTTGATCTATGATGGGCTGATTTAATGTCGGTAAACCACGTATGGATTCACCCTCAGCCATATCATTGGCAACTTGCGGTAAAATAGGTGCTTGTTGTGCTGTAGTGTTTGGTTGTGATTGATTTTGTTGTGGCTGCTGAATCATTTTACCTGCAACAACTAAATCAGTTTCATCTGTTGCAGTCGCAACCTCAGCCCAAACTGTATGTTGAAAAAATAGTGTTACAAAAACAATCATGAGAACAGCCGAAAGCTGCTTAAGTTTTTGTCTAATTTCTTCCAACATATGGCAACTCCAAACCCATCAAGAACAATTTCAAATCTTAATTAAATGAAACTGTTGGCGCTTGCTGCGCAGATTGCTCTGCTTTGAAGTTCTCTTTGGTTTTCATGCCAATCACTTTTGCTGTCATTGCTTGTGGGAACTGACGAACATATGAATTGTAATCTTGCACTGTCGTAATATAGCGGTTACGTGCCACCGCAATTCGATTTTCTGTACCTTCCAATTGTGCTTGTAAATCACGGAATTGTTCATTGGCTTTTAAATCTGGATAATTTTCAGAAACAGCAATCAAACGAGATAATGCACCTGTCAATTGACTTTGTGCTTGTTGATATTTTTCGAATAGCGCTGGGTCTTCTAAAACTTCTTTATCTACTTTTAAACCTGCAACATTAGAACGAGCTTGCGTAACCTCTGTGAGGACTTGTTCTTCATGTTTAGCATAGCCCTTAACCACATTGACAAGATTGGGAACAAGATCTGCTCGACGCTGATACTGGTTTTGCACCTCAGACCATGAAGCACTTACGGCTTCATCTTTCACTTGCAAAGTATTATATCCACAACCTGTGAACAATAAGGTGCTTGCCAATACAGTTGCGAGCGCAGTTTGTTTGATCACTTTCATAAAAATTTATCCTCAGGTTTTTCTTTATATTTTTTCAATAATTCATTCTAGTGTGATTTTTTGTTCGCTGTGTAACATTTATTTGTTGAAATCTTTATATCATTGCATAGAATCATCTGAGAACTGTAACCGTTGTACTGTAACCCCCAATGCCTTGGGAAGATTTAAATAATTTTCTCTGAATTTGCATTTACAAGAGCCATCTTTATTGCCTGCACAATTTCCTGATTGGTCTTCGAGTATCATGCTGAAAAATGATCAGGGACAGGGCGGAAAGCTTACAAGATTTGCTAAAACTACCAAAAAGATAAGATGAAAAAATAAAGCCTGCTTGAGCAGGCTTTATCGCAATCAAACTAAAAAGATGAATTAAACACCTAAGTAATCTAAAATACCCTCAGCTGCTTGACGACCTTCCCAGATAGCAGTTACGACAAGATCAGAACCACGCACCATATCTCCACCTGCGAAGATTTTTGGATTAGAGGTCTGGAACTTAAACTCTTGCTGTTCAGCTGCAACTACACGACCTGAACCATCTAAGCTCACATTCGCAGAACCAAACCAATCCGCAGGACTTGGACGGAAACCGAAAGCAAGCAATACTGCATCAGCTGGTAAAACTTCTTCAGAACCAGGAATTGGCTCGGGGCTACGACGACCACGGCTATCAGGTTCACCCATCTGTGTAGTCACCACTTTAACACCAGTCACTTTGCCATTCTCGCCCACAATCTCGATCGGTTGGCGATTGAATAGGAATTTCACACCCTCTTCATAGGCATTCTTCACTTCGCGCGCAGAACCAGGCATGTTGCTTTCGTCACGACGGTAAGCACATGTCACATCATGTGCACCTTGGCGTAATGAAGTACGGTTACAGTCCATCGCAGTATCACCACCACCCAGAACAATCACCTTTTTGCCATCTACGCTGATGTATTCGCTTGGATCTTTTTCCCAGCCTTGGCAACGATTTACATTCGCAATTAAGAAATCTAATGCATCGTAAACACCATCAAGATCTTCACCAGGGAAACCACCTTTCATATAAGTGTATGTTCCCATACCCATGAATACTGCATCGTATTCAGCAAGCAACTGTTCGATCGTTACATCGACACCAATTTCAGTATTCAAACGGAACTCAATGCCCATCCCCGTGAAGATTTCACGACGACGTTTCATCACATCTTTTTCCATTTTAAATTCTGGAATACCGAATGTTAGTAGACCACCAATTTCAGGACGTTTATCGAATACAACTGGTTTTACACCACCGCGCGCAAGAATATCTGCACAACCTAAGCCTGCTGGACCTGCACCAATAATTGCAACTTTTTTATTCGTCCATTTAACGCCAGACATATCTGGGCGCCAGCCTAAAGCAAAGGCAGTATCGTTGATATATTTTTCAGCATTACCAATCGTTACTGCACCAAAGCCGTCATTTAAAGTACAAGCACCTTCGCATAAACGGTCTTGTGGACATACACGACCACAAACTTCTGGCAATGTATTGGTCTGGTGGCAAAGTTCAGCTGCTTGAAAAATTTGACCTTCAGCAATCAGTTTTAACCAGTTTGGAATGTAGTTATGTACAGGACATTTCCATTCACAATATGGGTTACCACACCCTAAACAACGATGAGTCTGGTTTGCAGCCACTTCCGCTGTAAAAGGTTTATAAATTTCCACAAACTCTGCTTTGCGGACAGTAATATCTTTTTTCTCTGGATCTTGACGTGGTACATCCAGAAATTGAAAGTCATTATTGAGGCGTTCTGCCATGTCTCTCTCCGTGGGTAGGCGCAGCGATGTCTCTCATCTCTGCACCTGCCTATGTCTTTGCAGTCGTGGAATTATTGTGGATCAGCTTGGGTTGTTTTCAAAAGCGTTTGCAAATTAGCAGCTTTTGGTTTTACAAGCCAGAACTTACGACTATAGAAGTCGAACTCATTACGGATTTTATACGCCCAAGCACTACCTGTTTCTTTGATATGTTCATCAAGGATACGCAGTAGATTTTCTTTGTGATCTTCCATCGACTCGGTAGAGATACGATTTAGGTCAATCAACTCATGGTTGTAGTAGTCTACAAAGTCATTATCAAGGTCAAGTACATAAGCGAAACCGCCTGTCATACCCGCACCAAAGTTATGACCAACTTTACCTAAGACAGTTACCACACCACCTGTCATATATTCACAGCAGTGATCGCCAGCACCTTCAATTACCGCAAAAGCACCTGAGTTACGAACAGCGAAACGCTCACCCGCAGTACCCGCAGCAAATAACTTACCGCCAGTCGCACCATACAAACAAGTGTTACCGATGATTGCAGTATTTTGTGTTTGGAACGGTGAACCTTTTGGTGGGAAGATCGAAACGCGACCACCCGCCATGCCTTTACCAACGTAATCGTTTGCATCACCTTCAAGTTTGATATGCAAACCACCAGCGTTCCAAACACCAAGTGACTGACCAGCAGTACCTACAAGGTTCATGACTACTGGGCTGTTTTCCATACCCAAGTTGCCATAACGGCGTGCAATTTCACCTGAAATACGTGCGCCAATTGAACGATCACAGTTACCAACAGTGAAATTAAATGAACCGCCTGTACCTGCTTCAATCGCTGGTAGCATTTCAGCAACCATTTTCTCAGCCAATACACCTTTATCAAATGGCGCATTACCTTGAACTTGGCAATACTGAGCTTTACCTTCAGCAGATGGATGTGAAGTCAATAAAGCGCTGAGATCAAGATGAGCATGCTTTTCAGTTTCGCCTGGTAAAACCTCAAGCAAATCAACACGACCAATCAAATCTTTGAGTGATGCAACACCTAGAGCAGCTAACCATTCACGTGTTTCTTCTGCAATAAACTTGAAGAAGTTAATCAACATTTCTGGTTCGCCAATATAGTGTTCTTGACGTAAATGATCTTGCTGAGTTGCAACACCAGTTGCACAGTTATTCAAATGGCAAATACGCAGGTATTTACAACCTAATGCGATCATTGGCGTAGAACCAAAACCAAAGCTTTCCGCACCTAAAATAGCTGCCTTGATCACGTCTAAACCAGTTTTTAAACCACCATCCGTTTGAACACGAACCTTACCACGCAAATCATTTACACGAAGTGCTTGATGCGCTTCACTTAAACCAAGTTCCCAAGGCGAGCCCGCATGGTGAATCGATGAAAGTGGAGATGCTGCTGTACCACCGTCATAACCTGAAATGGTAATAAAATCAGCGTATGCTTTTGCCACACCAGCCGCAATCGTTCCAACACCTGGCTCTGATACTAGTTTTACCGATACCATCGCTTGAGGATTGATTTGCTTCAAGTCAAAGATCAATTGTGACAAATCTTCAATTGAGTAAATGTCATGATGCGGAGGCGGAGAAATCAAAGTCACACCCGGTACTGAGTAACGTAAACGTGCAATTAAGCCATTCACTTTACCACCTGGTAACTGACCACCTTCACCTGGTTTCGCGCCCTGTGCCACTTTAATCTGCAACACTTCAGCAGAGGTTAAGTACGCAGGAGTTACACCAAAACGACCTGATGCAATCTGTTTGATTTTCGAGTTACGAATCGTACCGTAACGTGCAGGATCTTCACCACCCTCACCAGAGTTCGAACGACCACCAATCGTATTCATCGCAATTGCAATTGCTTCATGTGCTTCTGGAGATAATGCACCCAAAGACATTCCCGCAGAATCAAAACGAGGTAGAATCTCTTCAATCGTTTCAACTTGATCAATCGCAATCGAATCGGTTGTTTTTAACTTGAATAAGTCACGAATCGTAGCAACTGGACGGTTATTTACTAGCTCAGCGTATTCTTTAAAGTCTTGATATTGACCTGAACGAACCGCTTTATGCAATGAGTTAATCACATCAGGGTTGAACGCATGGTACTCTTTACCGAATACGAATTTGAGTAAACCACCCTGATCAATTGGCTTGCGATTTGACCAAGCTGTGCTTGCCAATTTTTTCTGGTCATTTTCTAAATCAGCGAAAGTCGCACCTTGGATACGGCTTGGTACACCAAGGAAACATTTATCCACGACTTCAGATGACAAACCTACTGCTTCAAACAGTTGGCCGCCACGATAAGAAGCAACTGTCGAGATCCCCATTTTAGAAAGTACTTTTAATAAGCCTTTCTCAATCCCTTTACGGAAGTTTGCTTGCGCATAAATTGGGTCACCCAATAATTCGCCTTTCGCAACCAAATCATTAATCACGTCATAAGCTAAATACGGGTAAATTGCTGTCGCACCAAAACCTAGTAGTACTGCAAATTGATGTGGATCACGTGCGAAACCTGTCTCAACCAAAATATTTGCATCAGTACGTAAACCAACTTGAATTAAGTAATGATGTACTGCACCAGTTACCAATACTGAGTTTGCTGGCAAGAAACCTTCGCGAATATTTTTATCGGTCAAAACGATTAAAGTTTTACCATCACGAACAGCTTGTGCAGCTTCTTCACAAATACGTGCAACTGCGGCTTGTAAACCTTCGGTTTCTGCATAATTCAGATTGATATCAGCAACAGCATAACCCGCACGTTCTTTTTCAACATCACGAAGCTGCTGCATTTTTGAATGTGACAATACAGGGCTTGAAATAATGATGCGGTCAGCGTGTTCAGGACCCTGTTCAAACACATTTTGCTCACGACCCAAACATGTTTCCAATGACATTACGATCGATTCACGTAATGGATCGATTGGTGGGTTAGTCACTTGCGCAAACTGTTGACGGAAATAGTCTGATACATGGCGAACTTGACGAGACAAGACTGCCATTGGCGTATCATCACCCATTGAACCAACAGCTTCCTGACCACTTTCTGCGATTGGACGCAAAATCTGATCACGCTCTTCAAATGTCACCATAAACATTTTTTGAGCCGCTTTTAATGCATCACCAGTTAAACCCTGATCACTCAATTGTTCTTCAAGCTGAGGATCTGCTTTCAAACGAATCGCATGGTCACGCAACCATTCACGATAGGGACGCATGTTTTTAAGGTGATTGCTGACATCTTTCGTATCAAGCACTTTGCCTGTCAAAGTATCTACAACTAAAATTTGACCAGGACCAACACGACCTTTAGATACAACATCTTCTGGTTCATAACCCCATACACCAATCTCTGATGCAAGCGTGATGTAATCATTTTTGGTGATCACCCAACGTGCAGGGCGTAAACCATTACGATCCAACATACAAATCGCGTGACGACCATCTTGGATCACAAGACCTGCTGGACCATCCCAAGCTTCCATATGCTTAGAGTTAAATTCATAGAATGCACGTAGATCAGCATCTAAAGTTTCAACATTCTGCCATGCTGGTGGAACCAACATACGAAGTGCACGGAATAAGTCCATTCCGCCACCAACAAGAATTTCAAGCATATTGTCTAGGCTTGATGAATCCGAACCAGTACGGTTTACAATCGGATTTAACTCAGTTAAACCTGGCAGTAATGGATTTTCAAACTTTGGCGTACGAGCCAGTGCCCAGTTACGGTTTGCTGTAATAGTGTTAATTTCACCATTATGCGCAAGATAACGGAATGGCTGAGCCAATGGCCAACGTGGCAAAGTATTGGTTGAGAAACGCTGATGGAATACCACAATATGCGATTTTAGACGTTCATCAGCTAAGTCGGTATAGAAGTCAGCAATTGCTGCTGGCATCATTAAGCCTTTATATGTGATAACAGTTGTTGCAAGTGTGGTCACATAGAATAATGGGTCGTTTTGTAATTGTTGTTCTGCACGGCGACGAGCTAAAAATAACTTGCGGTTAAATTCAACTTCAGTCAAACCCATTGGGCAGTTCACTAAAATTTGTTCAAATGCTGGGAGTGATTGTAATGCAATTTCACCTAAAGCATCATTATTTGTTGGTACAACACGCCATGCCGCAACCGTTAAACCTTCTGCTGCAATTTCTTTATTTAAAATGTTCTTTGCATTTTGAGCTAAAGCAGGGTCAATATTCAAAAATACTGTGCCTGCAGCAAAAATCTCAGTTAGATTACTGCCTAGCTTCTGAGCTTCTTCACGGAAAAATTGTTTTGGCATTGCCAATAACAATCCGCAACCATCTCCTGTTTTACCATCCGCGGCAATACCACCACGGTGCGTCATGCAACTTAAACTGTGAATCGCAGTTTCGACCAGATGATGGCTTGATTCACCCTTCATATGGGCAATCAGACCAAAACCACAGTTATCCTTAAACTCATCAGGCTGATATAAGCCTTGAGCGGGAGCTACAGTATTAGGCGATGGCATGTGCATAGCGTACCCTTCTTTCAACATGGCTCTTTCGAGCAACAAACAATCAATTCATTTTCTGCGATATTGCCGATCAACTCATATAAAGTTCAATGCTTCGCAAAAACATTTTTCCTGGCGGATTTGCAATATACGCCTTTCTTTAAGAAGAAACAGCGTACTCAAGCATATAAAGTGTTTTCAGTTATTACACCTTCACCAATGTTTGTAAAGCACAAAAACTTTCCATTTCACTAAATTAACTGGGTGTTTAGTGTGAAAAAGTGCAATGAGCAGATAAATTAGCACCACAAGGATGCAAAAAACATACCAATTAATTATAAATTTACTAAATCATTAAAAAAATTAAAATAACCTTAATTTATAATAGGCTAAAGCTATATCTTATCAGGTTTTTTTGCACTAAAATGAGTCATCTCGCCTTAAAAAAGCGCCAATAATGCTCAAAATTAGTGCAATACTAATTAAATGGATCTACCACATCGCGTTTGGAAGAATCTGAATTTTCTTTCAATTTTTCAGGGTTTTGTGTTGAAGATTGGCTTTGTTTGACGTTTACCACATTACCTTGAGCATCACGCTGTGTGACTGTTGTCTGAGTTGCTATTGCAGGATCAACTGCTGGCTTTTCTGAACTAACACCCAAACTACCTTGTGAAACCACCGCCCCTGTAGCCAACAAACTCTCGTCCACTTTAGGTAGCGCTGCGGGTTTCAACTGAATATCATAAAGCTGATTTGTCGCTGTTTTTAATTCATCAAACCCTAAATCATTCACAAACTCTGCATATTTTGATAATTGCTGGGCTTTAGGTTGCACGGATTGCGGAAGTACCAAATTCAATTGAGCAAACTGACGATTTGCTTCCTCCATATTCGGTGACATACCATAAGCAAGAACATATTGTTCTGCCTGATCCTCACCAGTTAAGCGGAAATAAATAAACTTTTTCCGATCTAATCGACTCAACAAAAAATTTTTAACAATTGCTTCATCTGAACTTCGAAAAATTTCCATCGTCCATTTTTGCTGATTTTCTTTAATAAATTTAGTGCCACGAAATTCTGGTGCATGCTCATTAGAAACAACAACTCTGGTTGTTAAATCTAGCGGCTTCACCTCATTAGAAAAGGCACCTAGATGAGCAGTTGCAGTCACTTTTTCAGGTTGAATTTGAACTTCAGTTTTAGCTGGTTGATCTACCTCAACCAAAGCATCTCCATCAGTAATTCCCCAAAAGACCAATGCAGCAATCAAGCATACAATTGCAAGCGTGAGCCAGCTGTATTGTTGAATATTTTGCCAGATTGATCTAGAAATAAGCATATTTTTCTCAATATATTGATTATGAAGATTGGTTCGCAAGAATCGTTTGCTTCATTAAATCCACATCAAAATCTTTGGTAATGATGGCCTGGCCTAACTTTTTAAGTAAAACCAAACGTAATTGGCCATTGAGTACTTTTTTATCATGCGACATATAAACCAAAAATTCGTCGAGTGGAATCTGTGGACATGATATCGGTAAATGGGCACGTAGAATAATTCTTTTTGTACGCTCAACATCTTCAGCAGATATCCAACCTAGACGGTGTGACAAATCTGCCGCCATGACCATACCTGTTGCAACAGCTTCACCATGTAACCATACCCCATAACCTAGATAGGATTCGATTGCATGCCCAAAAGTATGCCCTAAATTTAGAAGTGCACGCTCACCCTGCTCTTTTTCATCATTAGCCACAATTCTAGCTTTATGTGCGCATGAGCGATAGACTGCTTCTGCGAGTAAATTCGCATCACGTGCAACAAGCGCATCCATGTTCTGTTCTAACCATACTAGAAAATCCACATCACCTAGTAATGCATATTTAATCACTTCAGCCAAACCAGCAGAAAGTTCACGGTCTGGTAAAGTATCAAGCTGTGCCATATCCGCTAATACAACTTGAGGTTGCTGAAACGCACCCAACATGTTTTTACCTAAAGGATGATTGATTCCTGTCTTCCCACCCACACTTGAATCAACTTGAGATAATAATGTAGTTGGTACTTGAATAAAATTCACTCCGCGCTGGAAACAAGCTGATGCAAAACCAGCCATATCACCAATGACTCCACCACCTAATGCAAGCACTGTGCAATCACGATTAAAACCTGATTCCAAAAGCGCATCAAAAATTAAATTCAAATGTTCAATGTCTTTAAATTGCTCACCGTCGGGTAAAATACATTGTGCAATCTGTTTATCTAACTGGCGCAATCCATCAACATAATGTTGCAAATATAATGGTGCAACGGTTGTATTGGAAACCAACATCACTTGTCGACCATGAATATATGGCGCTAGCAAATCTCTGGGATTTAAATTACTTCCAATAAAAATAGGATAGCGACGATCACCCAATTCAACATGTAGTGTTTGCATAAAATTAGACCAACAAGAAAATTACTAAATTTGTTTAGATAAAATAAGCTGTAGAATTTTTTGCGCTAAGTCTCGCGCTGCACCCTGATTTGTTTCAACAATAAAATGTGCAACCTCACGATAAAGTGGATCTCGCACAGTTAGCAAATCTCTTAATTTCTTTTCTGGGTTTTCTACTTGCAACAATGGACGATTCTTATCGCGATGAGTTCGCTGTAGCTGAAGCTCTACAGGAGTATATAGATAAACAACGATACCTCGCTGTTTTAAAAACTTTCGATTTTCCGATTGTGTTACCGCACCACCACCAGTCGCCAAAACAAGGGCAGAACGTGCAGTTAGGTCATTTAACACATTAGTTTCACGTGCTCGAAAACCAGATTCACCCTCTTTTTCAAAAATCCAAGGGATTGTAGCACCTGTTTTACGCTCAATTTCATGATCACTATCAATGAATTCACGTCCCAACAATTCTGCTAAATGTCGACCAACTGTTGTTTTCCCTGCCCCCATTGGCCCTACCAAATAAATATTTGGTAGGGTTTCAAACGCTTTGCCCTGCAACGCGCCACCTATATTAATTGCGATTATTCAAAATATATTAATGATTTCTAGTCAAAGTGTCATTAACAATTCTCGGTGTCACAAAAATAAGTAGTTCACGTTTCTTATCTGTTTTTGAATCACGACGGAATAATTTCCCAACATAGGGTAAATCTCCCAAGAAAGGCACTTTGGTCTGATTAGTAAGGTTTTCCTGTTCAAAAATTCCGCCTAATACTACAGTTTCACCATTATCAACCAATACATTGGTATCAATTGAATTTTTATTAATTGTTAATTGACCTGTAGGTGTTGGTGTGCTTGGTGCATCTTTAGTGATATTTAATTTCATCATCACCTTACCATCTGGCGTAATACTAGGCGTTACATCCAAACTTAATGTCGCATCGATAAACTCAGTTTTAGGCACTGCATTTGCACCACTACCACTTGAAGAAGCATATGGAATTTTTGTACCTGATTCTATTTTTGCTGATTGCTTATCCGCAGTCATTACTTTCGGTGTTGAAATTACTTCACCATAACCATCAGCTTGAACAGCAGACAACTCTAAATCTAGCATAAAATCAGACAGGCTAATCAAACCAAATGCAATCCGACTTGCGCCAGGTGTTACCGCTCCCAAATCAACATTCAGGTTATCAGGGCGTTCAATCGTATATTTATAACCACCTGTTTCGGAATCTTTTTCTGGTTCACGCAGGTTCCACAAAGTGGTATCGCTACCACCCACCAACAAATTACTATTATTGGTAATACCCTGAGAAAGCACCCCCCACTTCACCCCCATCTCTTTAGTAAAGTCGGTACTTGCACTGACAATACGTGCCTCTATCATGACTTGTTTTACTGACACATCTAACAAATCAATCAATTTTCGGATTTTATCAATATTTAGTGCAGTATCATTAATGATTAAAGTATTTGTACGTGTATCTGCCACAGCACTGCCACGAGAACTTAATAGACTTTCTAAAGCTAATGAGTCAGAGTTAGCTGTTCTATTGGATGTTCCACCTTTACCATCACGAGACTCTTCAATTAATTTGAGTACATCAGCAGCTTTTGCATAACTCAACTTAATATATTCTGTTTGTATTGGAGAAAGCTTAATACTTTGTGCAATAGCTTTTGCCTCCTCTTCTTCAGATTTTATTAATTCTGAGACTGGGGCAATCCACATTACATTGCCATTACGACGTTTATCTAAATTCTTGGTCTTAAGAACAATATCTAAAGCTTGATCCCAAGGCACATCTTTCAACCGCAGCGTAATATTACCTTGTACGGTATCAGCTGCCACCATATTTATACTTGTAAAATCAGCCAACAGCTGCAGAACTCGACGCACCTCAATATCTTGAAAATCTAATGAAATTTTATTCCCAGTATAGACTTGGGCTTTAGCTTTCGGAGAAGATTTATCTTCTGGGCGCTTAAGACTAATCGTTAATTTATTTTCCGCTTGGTAAGCCATATATTCATAACTACCAGCAGACTGAATGGTGATCACACCATTTCCTTTCTCATTATAGGCGTCAACACTTGCTACAGGGGTGGCAAAATCATTGGTATTTAGACGACGCGCCAAATGGGCTGGAATTTTGTTCCCCATTGTTCGCACCATAATCTTACTACCTTGCTGCTGTACATCGACAGGTGTGTTATTTCCCAACAGGTCAATAACAACCAACCCCTCGCCATCCTTACCGCGCTGGAAACCAATATTTGATACACCTTGCTGTGGTTTTCTGACAACCGTACCATTACGAATAGTATTTACTGGTTGAACTGCATTTATTTTAAGAATAAACGTGTTCCCTTCAACACGTGTAGTAAAAGCTCCTGCTTCCTTTAAATTAATAACTAGACGTGAACGCTGATCATCAGCTGCAACATCAATTGTTGATGCTTCATTAGTTGATACTGGTATTGATGCCTGTTTCAAATTTTGTTGCGTTTTATCAAAATCTAAAATCAATCGAGAAGGTTTTTCCAATTGATATGCCTGCGGTTGTGGAGGCAATCCATTAAACATCACACGAATTTCTGTACCTTGATCAGCCAAACTCATTGGAACAATATTCGTCATACTCACTTGTGCAGATGCAGCTTGCATAATTGCAATAGCCACTACACCCATTGAAAATTGACGGAATGCATGATTCATGGTCTTGACTTCCCCAAATAAAGAACTTTTTAACTGCTTTTTCATTGTTATTCCCTTAATCTCACGATACCGGACCAATTAAAACGAGCGTACGCGGTCTCTCAACATAACCTTCTCGCCCATCTGGCACAATTTCTATTAAATCAATTTGTGTAGGGCTAATTTTAACTACACGTCCTTGATTCATCCCCAAATAGCTACCAATCTGTATACGCTCAATTTGTTTATCTGGCGTTTGGATTAAAGCAATTGTTTCATTCATTTTACCTCGCATACTTCCTTTCATGTTTAATGCTTCTAAAGCATAACTTTCTAAAGGTTGAGGTTGACGATTCAAATTAGGATAAACCCGCTTCCCGGCCATAATTTTTAATTCCGCAGCTAGCGAACTCGGCATAAATGGACTCTTCAACTGATGAGCCGAATAATTAAATAATGGTACAGGGGTGAATACTGGAGCTGGCTCAATTGGTAATGGCTGTTGATTTCGTATGTCTGCCATTTGTTGATTTACAGCATCGATACGAGAGTCACAAGCTGTTAAACTAATAACTATTAATAAGGAAAATAATATTTTGTAGTTATTCATTAGCGCTGACCTCCTTGAGCAGGTGCAGGTGCACTTGTAGCGGATTGAACATCAACTTGCTCATCAGAACTAATATATCGATATGTTTTAGCGTTGATTGAATAATTAATTACAGGAATATCAGATTTCCTCTGAGAATCTTCCTTCGCCTCAACAACAAAATCATGCAATGTCACAATCCTAGGTAACGCAGCAATCCCTGTTACAAAAGCACCAAACGCATGATAATCACCAGTTGCTTCAATACTAATTGGCTGTTCAATAAAAAACTCTTGCTTTACTTCATTTTCTAAGCGAATATTTTTAAACTTCAATCCAGAGTTCACACCAGTTAAATTAATATCTTCAACTAAACTTGGAATTTCAGTTTCTTTCGGCAGTTGTTCTAATTGTTGATTGAAATTTGCTTCCATTTCTTGTAATTGAGCTTGATATTGCTGCAAATTACGTAATTTAGAATCTTTTTCTTTAAATTCATTTAATAAATTTTGCTCTTGGGCTTGCGCGCTGGTTATATTGTCAAGTTGTTTTTTAATGACAATAAAATATCCTAGAGCAATAACTGCTAGAAAAACGAAAATCCAACAAGTGATTTTTACAGATAGAGGCCACCCCCCATAATTATTCATATCCAACGTATTAAACTGTTGGAAAAATTGCTCGAACGTCATCTTCTTTTTCTTTACAACAGCGACTTCTTGATTTAAATCATCAGATTTCTCTAAGTTCATTTTGTCACCCCTGCTGTCCCTGATGCTGCTGCTTCTAAAGTTGAGTCAGCTTCAGCTGTTGTCCCTATCTCTCCCAAATCGACAGTAACCAGAAAACTACCATAATTTTCTTCGATTCGAGGAACTAAAGAGCTTGTTGTTTTATCTTTTTTATCATCTGCCGCCAAGAAAGAATTCATAAACGCGTTACGATACCAAGGTGAAGCTTCTAGATTTCTCAAAAGCTCAGCAACGGTATTTGGACTTTCTGCTTTACCCTCAATGGTAAATTTATCACCTGTACGGGTAAATTTTGTCAAATACATTGTAGGTGGTGTTACTCGCACTAGCTCATCAACCAAACGCACTGTAATAGGACGCTGTCCTTGTAAGCCTTGAATCAACTTCATACGCTCAATGATTGCATTACGTTGTTCTTGCAAACCATCTAATGACTTAAGTTGAGTATCTAAATTCTGGTTAGTACTTACAATTAGCTGATTTGCCTGTTCTTGATCATTCAACTTATGGTCAAAGTACATCCACCCAGAAAAAACCGATACTACCCCTAATGCTGCTACCCCAGCACAAAATGCAACGAACTGTTTCTTTTTTTGTTCTCTTAGCTCATCACGCCAAGGGAGTAAGTTAATCTTTGCCATTAATCAAAACTCCTCAATGCTAAACCACATGCAACCATCAATGAGGAAGCATCATTTTCAATTTTTTTAATATCAATCTGCGGAGAAAAGCCCATTTGTAAGAATGGATTGGAAATGGTGACGCGATAACCTAGTTTTTGTTGTAACAACTTGGCTAAACCAGGAATATTAGCATTACCACCTGCCAATAAAATATGGTCAATCTCATTGAACTGTGATGATGAAAAGAAAAACTGAAGTGAGCGAGCTGCCTGTTGAACTACGGCATCTAAAAAAGGTTCGAGCACTTCCGTATCATAGTCGTCAGGCAGTGTTCTTTCTTTTTTCGCACGCCCAGCCTCTTCAAAAGACAAACCGTAACGGCTCTGAACATCCTGGGTTAGCTGTCGACCACCAAATACCTGTTCACGTGTATAGATAATTTTACCTTTCTGCATGACAGATAAGGTGGTCATAGTATGACCAATATCTAAAATACCAACTGTGTTTGCACCTATTGGCAAAGTATCTGCGAATACACTGAAAGCACGTTCCATGGCATAACTTTCAACATCAGCAATTTTTGCAGATAAATTAGCCAGCTCAAGAACTTCTACACGTGTGTCAACATTTTCTGTACGCGTTGCCACTAACAATACATTTACACGATTTGGGTTTGCTAATTTGTCAGATAAGACTTCAAAATCTAGACTTACTTCATCCAATGGGAACGGAATGTATTGCTCAGCATCCATACGAATTTGAACTTCTCGTTCATCGGCTGTCATATCCGCATCCATTTCAATGATTTTATTAATCACCATTGAAGTTGGCACAGCTATAGCCACATTCGTCGTATGCGGATTAGCAAGGTTAACGACTCTTTCAAGCGCGTCACCAACTGCTTCTGGATTGATGATGCTTTTTTCTACGACACTGTTTTCAGGCAGTGGCATCACAGCATAGCTTTCAACCCAATATCTACCGTTCTTTACAGAGAGCTCCAATAACTTAACAGTTGTCGAACTAATATCGACACCCACTAACCCCTTATTTGGTTTACGATATAACCTGAGCACAGTACATTCCTATTTATTTTTTTATCCCCAAAAATACAACTCACTAATTTGTTTTGGTCTTTAATTGATACGGATACAATATCTCATCTAACAATCCGTAAGGCTAAAGGATATACTGACCATAATTAGTTTGCCATTCGCTCTTATTAAAACTTACTTATTATGAAAAAGCTATCCAGTTCTGGTATTGTTCGTCCATTTTTTTTGATGCTTATTATTATATTAGTCTCACTTCCAATGGGATTTTATGGCATGTATCTCTATCTAGCACCCTCTTTGCCTGATATGAGTTCATTAAAAAAGGCACCTTTACTAAAACCATTGCAAGTTTACACGGCAGATAATAAGTTAATTGCAGAATATGGTGGCAAACTTTCCATTCCAGTGAAATACGAACAGATTCCACCAGCGTTTATCCATGCATTTCTAGCAGCAGAAGATTCGTCATTTTTTGAACATAATGGGATTAGTTTTAAGGGCTTGGGGCGAGCACTAACAGAATCTATTACAGGGTCAGATGTACAAACTGGTGGTTCAACCATTACCATGCAGGTAGCAAAAAACTATTATTTGAGTCCAGAACGAACACTTAAACGCAAACTAACTGAAGTTTTTCTCGCTCGCAAAATTGAGCAAAATCTTACCAAACAAGAAATTCTAAGCTCATACGTCAATAAGATCTTCTTAGGCAAAAATGCTTACGGAATTGCTGCAGCTGCACAAATCTATTACAACAAAAATATTAATCAACTTACCATTGCGCAAATGGTAATGATTGCAGGATTACCGAAAGCACCATCAAAATACAACCCTGTCGTCAATCCTGAACGCGCGCTTGAACGCCGGAATTGGATTTTAGGGCGTATGCTACAACTTGGCTATATTAATCAGAGTCAATATCAAAAAGCTGTTGCTGAGCCAATCAACCTGAATATGATTGATCGCTCTGTCAATAATGTTTTCCCGTACGTTGGCGAAATGGTTCGTTCAGAATTGGTTGAAAACTTTGGCGAGCAAGCAATTGATTCAGGATATAAGGTATATACGACGATTGATAGTAACCGTCAACGTTACGCTGAAGAATCAATTCAAGACGGTTTAGAAGCCTATGATCGCCGCCATGGTTGGCGTGGACCAGAAGCACATGACAAACCTCTTAACCAGTTTGTCCCATATGCAAATACCTATCCAGCACAAGTCATAAAAGTGCATAACAATTCTTTTGATGCTTTGATGCAAGATGGCTCAACAGTTACGGTAAATTGGGCAGGAATGTCATGGGTTCGCCCTTATCGGAATGCGAACAGTGTAGGCGGGGCTATGTCGAATGCTTCACAAATCGTTAAAGTGAAAGATATTATTCGATTACGCCCCAATGAAAACAAAACCGTTTGGTCTTTAGTACAGGTTCCTAAAGTTCAAGGTCAATTGATTGCCTTAAATCCAAATGATGGCTCCATAGAAGCTGTTGTTGGCGGCTATAGTTTTTATCAATCGAAGTTTAACCGTGCGTTACAAGGGTGGAGACAACCAGGTTCAACTATTAAACCATTTGTTTATGCATTGGCACTTGAACGTGGTATGACACCTTATAGCATGGTGAACGATAGCCCCATCAGTATTGGTAAATGGTCTCCAAAAAACTCCGATGGGCGTTACTTAGGCATGATTCCTTTACGTCGTGCATTATATTTGTCAAGGAATACGGTTTCTGTCCGTTTATTACAAACTGTGGGAATTGAACGCACACGCCAACTATTTATGGATTTTGGATTACAAGAAGATCAAATTCCTCGTAACTACACAATCGCATTAGGAACACCTCAAGTACTCCCTGTGCAAATGGCTACAGGCTATGCCACTTTTGCAAATGGCGGTTATCGCATTCAGCCCCATTTTATTAAACGAATAGAAGATGCATCAGGCAAAGTAATTTATGAAGCAAATCCAGAATACGCTTGTATCCCTTGTATTAGTGATCCAAATGCCTATGCAACAGCCAATGCTATTCAAGAGCAAGATGCTGTAAATGAAATCACCAATGAAACTTTAGATGATGTATCTGCCGCATCTGAAACTATTACATCTAACTCTCAAACAGCCGCAACGACAAATAGTAATTATCGCCAAGCGCAACGCATTTTAAAATCTAGCTCAGCTTATGATATGGCTAATATTTTACGCGATGTGATTCAGCATGGTACGGGACGAGCAGCACTTAAAATCGGTCGTGACGATTTAGGTGGAAAAACAGGAACAACCAATGATGCCAAAGATGCATGGTTTGCAGGTTTTAATGGAAAATTAGTTGCAATCGCCTGGGTTGGTTTTGATCAACCTCGTACACTCGGTCGACGTGAATACGGCGGAGTTGCTGCTTTACCAATTTGGACAAATTTCATGGCGAATTCACTTAAAGATACGCCATCGGCTTGGGTACATTTCGATAAAGACGCGAAAGATCCAATTTCATTCGACAAGTTACAACTGGAGAAAAATGAAGGGCAAAAAGAATATCGTTCTTCCCCACCGTTGGCACGCCCACTTTATCGTCCTGCTCCAGTTGCACCAACTCGCTCCGCGCAAACTGACTTCTCAGATTTACCAGATACAGCACCATCTGATGAAGAGCAAATTATTGTTCCAGCGATGGAAACAGCATCACCCCAAAAAGAACATGATGGTATTGAAAATTTAATTAATAATATTCAATAAGTAAATTTAAAAGAAGCCATCAAATTGATGGCTTCTTTCTTTTTTGGAATACATAAATTTGAAAAGCGGCTGTCACTAAGAAATGCTGTTCTTGTTCTAAAATCATTCTTCGTTCAGGATTCGCTTTATAAGCATAAGGTGTCATAGCAATCAAATTTTTTAGCGCTTGTTGATCTAACTCGATTGCACTCTCGACAAGCTGTTGTTGCTGCAATTCAAATTGATCATCTAGCTGTTCTAAAAATTTTTCTGGTTCGTGTAAATTTACTTGCTCAAATAAAGCTTCACGCAACCTATAGAGATGTCGAGGTGCAGGTGTCACCACAATCAGATGACCATTCCCTTGAAGAACACGTGTGATCTCTTCTTGTGGAATTGGACTAAATAAACTAGTACATACGTCGATTGAATGATCCTGTACGGGCAATGTTGCACCCGTCCCAACAACCCAAGTGACTTTGGAGTTGAGTTTTGCAGCTCGTTGTACAGCTGTTTTAGCAATATCCACACCTATACAGTGTTGAGTATGCGCTTGCATCGCACTGGTGTAATAACCTTCACCACAACCAATATCTAAAATAGTTTTCGGCGTGAGCCGCTGCAACAGTTCAACAATCGCCTGCTGTAACGGCTGATAAGCACCTGTTTGCAAAAATTCACGACGAGCCAATACCGACTCTGCAGTATCCCCTGGTGTCTTACTATGCTTATGTTGTACCACATGCAGATTGACATAACCTTGTTTGGCGACATCATAATGATGGCCTTTTTCACAACGCCAAGAACGCTCAACCAAATTCAATGATTGGCGACAAACAGGACACATCAATAAATTCATCTATTTTCTCCAAACATAAAAAAAGCTGGTGATCACCAGCTTCTTTTTGAATCATGGTTTAACGCAACTTTAAGGTCATTAAGCCTAACACAACAAGGAAAATGGTAATAATCCAAAAACGAATAACAACCTGTGTTTCCTTCCACCCTTGTTTTTCATAATGATGGTGTAAAGGTGCCATCAAGAAAACGCGCTTATTCCGCATTCGCAATGAACCAATTTGTAAAAACACAGAAACGGCTTCCATTACAAAGACACCACCCATAATCGCAAAAACGATTTCTTGGCGGACCATAACAGCAATTGTACCTAGCATCGCACCAAGTGCCAAAGCCCCGACATCACCCATGAATACTTGAGCAGGATGCGCATTATACCAAAGGAAAGCCAAACCTGCGCCAACCATGGCTGAACACACCACCACCAGTTCAGAGGTATATTTTACATAGGAAATATGCAAATAATTGGCAAACCGAATATCACCTGATAAATAGGCAAATACACCCAAACCTGCTGCAACCATGACAATTGGCATAATTGCCAATCCATCCAATCCATCCGTCAGGTTGACTGCATTTGACGCCCCATTAATCACTAAATAAGTGAAAACAATAAATGCTAAACCAAACGGCACCGCTGAAAGTGGAATGGAGAGATTCTTAAAGAATGGGATCAACAAATCTAGCATATTTGCAGTATTCATTGGATTATCTTGTTGTTTTGCAATTAGATATAAAGCAATACCAGCACCTAATGATGCTACAGAAGTCCAAAAGAATTTTTTACGTGCAGGTAAACCAGCATTATCTTTATAACGAACTTTAATCCAGTCATCTGCCCAACCAACAGCACCAAAGACCACCATAACACCCAATACAATCCAAACATAAGGGTTTGATAAATCAGCCCATAATAAGGTACTAATACCGATTGAGAGCAGAATTAAGATCCCACCCATCGTTGGCGTTCCCATCTTCTTCGCATGATTTTCAGGAGCAAATGAGCTTACTGCCTGACCATATTTTAAGGCTTGTAATTTACGGATCATCACAGGCCCTAAAGCCAAGCCAATGGTCAAAGCAGTTAATACACTCAACAAAGAGCGTAATGTTAAATAACGAACCACTTGGAAAGAGCTGTTATAGCCTGCCAATTGTTCAAATAACCATAACAACATTTAAATCTTCTCCATCAAGTCAGCCATCAACGTTTCCATATGGGTATAGCGAGAACCTTTAAATAGGAAACTCATGTGCTGGGGTTGATGTGTCTCTACTAAACTCATTAAAAATGACAAAGCTTGCCCCTGATTCAGAAAAGCTTGTAATTTTTTACCGTATTGTGTGCTTCTTGCACCTTCTTGAGTGGCAGGTGAGAATTCACCCACTGCAACTACAAAATGAATACCTTGCATCGAAACCAAATCTCGGCCCAACAAATAATGTTGTTGCGCTGCTGTACTTCCAAGCTCACCAATATCCCCGATTACCATCACTTTAATGCCCGTTTGTTGAGCAAGAACTTCTGCTGCTGCACGCATTGAAGTTGGATTGGCATTATAAGTATCATCAATGAATAAGTGATTTTGGTGTTGAATAAAATTCAGACGCCCTTTGGCACCCTGTGCTTGTTCTAAGCCTTGTACAATATCATCAAGCGCAATCCCAATTGCCAAGGCAAATGCTGTTGCAGCAGTTGCATTTTGCACATTATGTGCACCTGCAAACGGTAGATCTACTGTACGGATACCCTGTGGAGTGTGTAAATTGAATTTTGCTGATTGAGGATGTAATTCAACCTCTGTCGCAAACACATCGCCACCATCACCAAAACTCAACATTGAATGAGCTTGAGCATTTTCACGAATAGTCGCTGTAAAGTCATCATCAGCGGGAACAACCGATATTCCGTCAGGCAAAATATGCGAATAGATTTCTGATTTAGCGCGACAAATGCCCTCACGACCACCAAATTCACCCAAATGCGCTGTACCAATATTCAAAATCCCCGCCACATGTGGCTGCACCAGATTCGAGGTGTAATCAATTTCACCTTGGTGACTGGCACCCAACTCCATCACAGCATATTGATGCTCCTGACGCAGTTCCAGCAACATCATCGGCACACCCAAATCATTATTCAGGTTGCCACGCGTGATCAAGGTTGGTGCTAAACGGGATAAAATACTACCCAACATTTCTTTCGTGGTGGTTTTACCACTACTGCCTGTTAAAGCAATCACTTTCAACTGTGGATTTTGCTGACGGCGAAACGCTCCAAGATGCCCTAAAGCCAAACGTGTATCTTTAACGACGAGTTGTGCAATATCTGCATCAATTGGGCGCTCTACGATGGCAATCTCACAACCTTGCGCAGCCACTTGTGCTACAAAATTATGAGCATCAAAGCGCTCGCCTTTTAAAGCAAGAAAAACATCTCCAGCTTCAGCATGACGAGAGTCAGTCAAAATACGCTTAATTTCGCTTTGTGGAATCTTATGATTATGCCATTCACCTTGAGTCGCTTGTTGTAATTGCTCTGCTGTCCAAGGTTCTAGTGGAACGGTGCTGGTTGTTGAAGTATGCATACGCTTTATTTACCTTTTAACCTTAGTGTGCAGGATAAGCTGAATCTACAGAATGTGGCTGAGCATTAATCGCAGATTGCACTTCGACTACATCATCAAACCAGTGACGAACGCCATCTACTTCCTGATAGTTTTCATGACCTTTGCCGGCAATCACGACAATATCTCCAGCTTGAGCTTGAGCGACCACAAATTTAATCGCTTCACGACGATCATGAATTTCATGTACGCTGTGTTCTGCAAAATCAATTCCCTGCTTCATATCAGCAAAAATCTGTTCAGGGTTTTCAGTTCGTGGATTATCCGAGGTGAGAACTACAGAATTAGCATGATCAAGCGCAGCCTGAGTCATTAAAGGACGCTTACCGCGATCGCGATCACCACCGCAGCCAAATACCGCCCATAATTGTCCAGTGACATGACGTTTCAACGTGGTTAACACCTGAATCAATGCATCAGGTGTATGTGCATAATCAACGACAAATAGACGATCCGCATCTTGAATGACTTGCATTCGTCCTGGGGCACCCTTAAGTTGCGGAACAAACTGCACTAAATCAGCAAGCGAAAAACCAGCATATTCTGCTGCAATCAAGCTTGCTAATAAATTTTCTACATTAAAATGTCCAAGCAATGGACTTTGCACCGCAAATGTACCTGTTGGACTAATCAATGTAAAACTTGCACCACTCAAGCGATATTGCAAATGATCAATATAATAATCCGCAGAAGTTTGAGTCAAAGAATAAGTCAAAACTTTCGGTTTTGATGGATTCTCTTTCGCAGCAGTCAGCATTACGTTTGCATGTGCATCGTCGATGTTAATCACAACGACTTTTAAAGTAGTAAATTTAAATAATAGCGCCTTAGCTTCTGCATAAGCCTCTAAAGTACCGTGATAATCCAAATGATCACGGCTTAAATTACTATAAACTGCTATCTCAAGATCACAACCATTCAGACGACCTTGTTCCAGACCATGCGAACTCGCCTCAAGTGCAACAAAATTAGCCCCTTGTTTAGCGTAATCATGCAATGCCTGCTGTAAGTGCAGCGCATCTAAAGTGGTGTGGGTTGAGGGGGTCAAGTTTGGCAAGATACCATTGCCTGTTGTCCCCATCACTGCACAGCCTTGCCCTTGCGAACTAATTAACTCTGCAATTAATCGTGAAATCGTGGTTTTACCATTGGTACCTGTGACTGCAATACCACGTAATGACTCTACAGGATCGACCGCTTGTAAATATTGCTGCTGCCATTCACCCATAAGAAAACGTACTTCAGGGCAAACCCATTCGTTCGCAAGCCCCAAACTTGTTTCACTAATGACCGCCAATGCCCCTGCATTTAGCGCATTTTGTGCAAATTGACGGGTTTTTTCAGGTTGGCTATAACTACTTAAAGCAATAAAAATCTGCCCAACTTCAATCTTACGGCTGTCTAGACAAAAGCCTTGAAAAGGCTGAGTGAACCAAGCCGCATCGATATGAATCGGATATATCTGCTGAAAACTAATCGACATAATCTACCTACGGATTGGATTTTATAGAGGTATCAAGTGGTTTATCTAAAGGTACATTCAGTAATCGTAGCGATTCTTGCATAATTCTCGCAAAAACGGGCGCTGCAACGAGACCACCATAATAACGACCTTGAGGATTTTCAACGACGACAATCATCGCCAGACGAGGATCACTCACTGGAGCAACCCCAGCAAATAAGGCACGATATTCATTACTCGAATAACCTTTACGGTCAGCTCGTAATTTATGTGCCGTACCTGTTTTACCACCCACACGATAACCAGGAATATTGGCCTGTGTAGCTGTACCACCTGGCATAGTAACTTGCTCAAGCATCAATAACACTTGATCTGCAATCTTAGGATCAAGAACTTGCTTACCTTGGGGTGCTTGATCTAATTTTCTAAGACTTAATGGCATTTCCACACCATGGTTTGCGAGCATCGCATAACCTTGTGCAACTTGGAGAATGGTTGCGTTTAAGCCATAACCATACGCCATCGTACCCAACTGAGAGGGGTTCAACTTATCACCCGAATACAACAGCCCTGCGCTCTCGCCTGGGAATTTCACATCAGAACGATGCCCAAAACCGACACGACGGAAGAATGATGGAATCGCATCTTTAGGTAACGATAACGCAAGTTTGGCTGAACCCACGTTAGATGATTTAACAATAATACCTGTCAGGGTTAATGCACCATAGTTGTGTGTATCACGAATGGTATGCCATCCCAACTTCATTGAACCTGGTGAGGTATTCACGATTGTGTTTGGCGTGTATTTGCCACTTTCTAAGGCAGCTGCAACAGTAAATGGCTTCATCGTCGAACCTGGTTCGAACATATCGATTGCACCACGGTTACGCATTGCATCTTTGTTGGCTAAACCATTTTTATCATTTGGGTTATATGACGGCCAACTGGTCATTGCTAAAATTTCACCAGTTTTTACATCTACAGCAATAGCGGTTGCCGAACGAGCATTATTTGCAACACCAGCAGCGGTCAATTCACGATACATAATATATTGCAAACGTGAGTCGATACTGAGCGTGACATTTTCACCTGACTCGACTTCTTTAATCACTTCTGAGACTTTAAGACGATTACCTTTTTTATCCCGAATAATTTTTTGTTCACCATCGACGCCTGACAACTGTTTATTCAGTTGCATTTCTAAACCTTCAACCCCAACACCTTCACTATTGGTTAAACCAATAATTTGTGCATTCGGCTGTGGTTGCGGATAGTAACGCTTATACGTCTTTTCAGCATAAACCCCTTGAAAGTTTCGCTTGGTAATGAGGTCAGCTTGCTGCGGTGGAATTTCTTTTTGTAGTACCAAATAACGTGAGCGTGGACGAGCTTCCATTTGCTTTTTGAGATCAGCACGGTCTACACCAACCGCATCTGCCAACTCATCCAAATTCAAGTTTTTATCAGGTAATTGACGTTTTAATTTTCGGTTATGTGGATCTTTTTTTAATTCGGCTGTGATTTCATCAAATTGCTGTTTCGTTTCCCAATAATCTCTTGGGTCAATCACAATTTTCATGATCGGTGTACTAATCGCTAAAGGCACTCCGTGGCGATCACTAATCACACCACGCATTGCTTCTAGGCGTTCCGTACGCAAAATATTGGCATTCGCTTTATTTTGTAAAAAGTCTTTATTGACCACTTGCACATAAAATGCACGTGCAATCAATACAATAAAGCACAGCAATACCGTACCCCAAAGCAAATAAAATCGCCACATGTCTAAAGCAAGTGTCGGTCTTTCAGAAATAGACTGCTGTTTTTTTCGTATTGGTTTACTTCGCTTATCTGCCATACAGCATGCCTTATTTGTCTTGCTTTGAAGTCATAGGTAAAGAAATCACAACCGTTTGTGCTGCGGGTGGTGAAAACATCCGCAATTGTGTAACAGCACGAGAGCCAATCTGCGCAGTTGCACCAAACGTTTGCTGTTCAATCAGCAAGCGCCCCCATTCTGCATTCAGATCGTCTCTTTCACGCATATAAGCACTTAAATCACGATAATCATGACGATATTCAAACACTTGAAAGACCACCATCATTGCGCTTGTGAATACCATCGCAATCAGCACAGCATACACTACAACTTTTTTCAGTCCTTTCTTGCTGCTAGATATGATCTCATCATCATTCTTTTTATTCATTATCTGCCTTTCTGCTCTAAACGCTCTGCTACACGTAACCATGCACTACGTGAACGAGGATTTGCTTTTACTTCTGCTTCACTCGCACGAATACGAGACACTTTCTTTAAACGTCGCGTATCGATCTGTGCTTGAGGCATTCCCCAACCATGATCTTCCGCTAAAGTTGATTCTTTTTGAATAAATTGTTTAATCAAACGATCTTCCAAAGAGTGGAAGCTAATCACAGCCAACTGTCCTTGTACTTTCAACAATTCTACAGCTTGCGGTAAAAACGTTTCAATATCATCAAGCTCTTTGTTAATTGCGATACGAATCGCTTGGAAAGTACGTGTTGCAGGATGTTTATGCTTTTCCCACTTTGGATGCGCAACCTTAACAATTTCAGCTAATTGCGCTGTTGTGGTGATTTCGCCTGCCGATTTAATCGCTTTGGCAATACGGCGACTATAACGCTCTTCACCATACTGAAAAATAATATTGGCTAATTTTTCTTCTTCGATTTCAAGTAACCATTCCGCCGCAGTTAAACCTTGAGAATTATCCATACGCATGTCTAGTGGGCCATCTTGCATAAAGCTAAACCCACGTTCTGCTTGGTCAAGTTGTGGTGAAGACACACCCAAATCGGCCATAATGCCGTCAACTTCGGTAATACCAATATTTATTAATTCCGCCTGAATATCGGCAAAACTGGCATGAATAATTTTAAACCGCGAATCTTCTTGTTCTAACTGTGCGGCAACTTCAAGTGCCTGAGGATCTTTATCAAAGGCGTAAACACGCGCATTTTGATCCAATTTGGAAAGTAAGAGCTTGGTATGCCCTCCTCGACCAAACGTTGCATCGACAAAAATACCAGTATCGCGACCTGCCAATACGCCATCAACGGTTTCATGAAGTAAGACAGAAATATGCGACATAACAATAGGATCAATAGCTAAAAATGTAACTGCACATTATCACCTTGTTTTATCCCAGTACCAAACGACTTTTTGTAGAGAATTCTTAACTTTTCATAGATAAAACCGTTTTCTTATCATTTTTTATGCAACAAAAAAGCAAATACTCCGTGTATTTGCTTTCCCATATTTAATCACAAATTTTACATATAATTTATTTACTGTTTGTCTGTATAAATTTGATCGAAAATCGCACCATTCACAAAGTGGGTTTTCTGCGCTTTTGCCCATCCACCAAATACATCGTTAATGCTGAAGAGTTTGATCTTTGGAAATTGTTTCGCATATTTTGCTGCAACTTGCGGATGACGTGGACGGAAATAATGTTTTGCCGCAAGTTCCTGCCCTAAAGGTGAATAAAGAAAATTTAAATAACCGCGCGCTAAATTGCGATGACCATCTTTATCCACGGTTTTATCTACAATCGCAACTGAAGGCTCAGCCAAAATCGAAATTGATGGATAAACAATATCGTATTTATCTTTACCTATTAAACCCAAAGCAAGCAATGCTGCGGCGATCACTGTTTTCATTTATTATTCACTCATTTTCTGTATATCTGTGACCACTATATTTATTTAAAAAGAATTTACAATCAAATAGTTATATCAATAATTTAGAAATTATTCTTTTTTATATATCGTAATATTAAGGATGTATTGCAGTTAAAATGCTAAGTGTTTATTCATGTTATTTTTATTTTGAGAAAAATTATCATTCTTCACTTTTTCTACACATTTGCTTGTTAGATTTGATTTGAAGATATTCTAGCCATCAGGCTTACAATACCCAAAAGCGTGTTTATTTATTATTTTTTGTAAAAAGTGTGACATGGTTATATTTTTTATTAAAATTTATGTTTGAATCGTATGATTAAAGCAATACTATAGTCATTTAGTTAGTCTTTTAGACTCGAAGTCATGAAGGGGATGTTACCGTGCAAGCATCAAAACTTAAAAAAACACTATGCTTAAGCTTATTTTTGGTGTTTTCTATTCAAGTTGGACATGCAGCCGCAATTAAAGAAAACAATAATATTAAAATGATAGACAAATCGTCTTCGTTAATTGTGAAAGCGCTTGATCAACAAAAACGTAATACAGCCATGTTGCCTTCAACAGATGACGAATTAAAAATGTTGAATACGATCCGTACAACGCCAACACAAACGTTCTTTGCAAGCCAACACGAACGTTTTTCACGCTTTGTTCAGACTATTTTTCAACCGCACACATCTTGATCTTTTAAATATGTAACGCTCTACATGTTTAAATAAGCCTAGTCATGCTGTGACTAGGCTTTTTCGTTATAATAGTTTCAATTTTAATTTAAGCTTCGATAATTTATGAAAGTTCGTACCCGTATTGCGCCTTCTCCTACAGGTTTCCCTCATGTAGGTACTGCTTATATTGCGTTATTTAATTTATGTTTTGCTAAACAGCACGGCGGTGAATTTATTTTACGTATTGAGGATACAGATCAACTCCGTTCAACACCTGAATCAGAAAAGATGATTTTAGATTCTTTACGTTGGTTAGGATTGAACTGGTCAGAAGGTCCAGATGTGGGTGGCCCTCATGCGCCGTATCGTCAATCGGAACGTATGGGGATTTACAAACAATATGCCTTAGATTTGGTTGAAAAAGGACATGCTTTCTATTGTTTCGCAACAGCAGAAGACCTAGACCAAATGCGTGCAGAGCAGCAAGCACGTGGTGAAACGCCAAAATATGATGGGCGTGGCTTAAAACTTTCACAAGAAGAAGTACAACAACGCCTTGCTGCGGGTGAACCACATGTCATTCGAATGAAAGTACCTGAAGATGGTATTTGTAAGATTAATGATTTGCTTCGTGGTGAAGTGGAGATTCCTTGGGCACAAGTTGACATGCAAGTGTTGCTAAAAACGGATGGTTTACCAACTTACCATCTTGCTAATGTCGTGGATGATCATTTGATGGAAATTACCCATGTATTACGTGGGGAAGAATGGCTGCCTTCAGCGCCTAAGCATCAGTTGCTTTACCAATATTTTGGTTGGGAAATGCCAACTTTATGTCATATGCCATTGTTACGTAACCCAGATAAATCAAAACTGTCTAAACGTAAGAACCCAACTTCTATTAACTACTATCGCGACATCGGTGTATTACCAGAAGCATTATTGAATTATTTAGGTCGCATGGGTTGGTCAATGCCTGATGAGCGTGAAGTATTCACATTACAGGACATGGTTGAAAACTTTGATGTACAGCGTGTTTCATTGGGCGGCCCAATCTTTGATGTTGAAAAACTTAATTGGCTGAACGGTCAATGGATCAAAGGCTTAACACCGGGGCAACTTCTAGATCGCCTATTAACATGGAAAAGCGACCGTCAAACACTTGAAGACATTGCGGCTGCGATTCAACCTCGTATCAATCTACTTTCAGAAGCTGTGAATTGGGCTGGTTTCTATTTCAATCACATGCCACAAATCAGTAAAGAACAGTTTGAAAGCAAAAAATTGACCGAAGAACAAGTTCGTCAAAGCTTACAGTTTGCAATTTGGCGCTTAGAAAGTCAGTTTACCTGGAATAATGATACTGTCAGCCAAACGCTGATGGATTTAGCCACTCAAATGGAAGTTAAACTTCGTGACTTTATGCCAGCATTCTTTATAGCCATTGCGGGTTCAACGAGTTCAACGCCTGTGATGCAATCTATGGTAACACTAGGTCCTGATTTGACTTTTGCACGTTTACGTCATGCCTTAGAAATCGTAGGTGCGCCAAGCAAGAAAGAACTGAAAGTTTGGGAAAAATTAAACGAATCACTAAAACTGCCGAAAAATGATGCAAATAGTGAGAATTAATTCAGTTTAATCATTGACGTGTGAGTGCATTCGCCCTAATATTGCGCTCACACAGACTGGGGTCATAGCTCAGTTGGTAGAGCGCTACAATGGCATTGTAGAGGTCAGCAGTTCGATCCTGCTTGGCTCCACCAAACTTCAATTTGTGTTGCCTCAATAAGTCCCTATCGTCTAGAGGCCTAGGACATCGCCCTTTCACGGCGGTAACCGGGGTTCGAATCCCCGTAGGGACGCCATATTTTATGCAAAATAATTAAAATGATAATTTTCAACTAAACATTCATTCATTCAGATTGCACATTTCAAAATTTTACATAAAATACCCGCTTCTCCACGCTTGGACAAATTGTGGTATGCAATCTTCCAACTCAAATGCCACCTCTGAATCAAAAACATTAAAACGTGCAATGAGCACCCGTCACCTAGTGATGCTTTCATTAGGCGGTGCAATTGGTACAGGTTTATTTTTAGGTTCTGGCGAGGTCATCGCTCAAACAGGTCCTATCGGCGCAATTATTGCCTACTTTTTAGGTGGTTTAATTGCCTATATGGTCATGCTCTGTTTAGGTGAGCTCGCAGTACATATGCCTGTGGCTGGATCTTTTGGCGCATACGCTCAAAAATATATTGGCCCAGGAACGGGTTATATGATTTCTTGGCTGTATTGGCTGACATGGACCGCAACGCTTGGTACAGAATTTACTGCCGCAGCCTTACTCATGCAAGAATGGTTCCCTCATATTTCGATGTGGATTTGGACCATTATTTTTGCAATTACAATTTTAGGATTAAATTTAAGTTCAACCCGCATTTTTGCTGAATCAGAATTTTGGCTTGCATTAGTCAAAGTCGTTACTGTTATTGTCTTTATCCTTTTAGGTTTATGCGCAATTTTTGGTTTCATTCCATTCCAAGGCACTGAATCAGCACCGTTATTTCATAACTTAACGGCACATGGTTGGTTTCCACAAGGTCTTTTTCCAATTTTCACTACGATGTTAATTGTTAACTTTGCCTTTTCTGGAACTGAACTCATTGGTGTTGCCGCAGGTGAAACCAAAAATCCAGCTGAAAATGTTCCGAAAGCAATTAATGCGGCAATTTGGCGACTATTAATTTTCTTTGTGGGTACGATTGTTGTTATTAGTGCATTACTTCCTTTCCATATAGCTGGCCTAGGCGGTGATGGAGTGAGTAGCAGCCCTTTCGTAACAGTATTTAAATACATCGGTATTCCATATGCGGACGATATTATTCGCTTCGTGATTATTACTGCCTTATTATCCGCTGCAAACTCAGGTCTCTATGCGGCTTCTCGCATGATGTGGTCTTTATCTGATCAACGCCAACTGCCAAGCATATTCTCAAAATTGTCTAAGAGTGGTACGCCTATCATTGCGCTAGTGGTAACCATGTTTGGCGCAATTCCCGGATTGCTATCTGAGCATTTTGCTCCAGAGACAATTTTCAAGAATTTACTAGGTGTTGCTGCATTTACCATGGTCATCGTATGGATGAGTATTTGTTGGAGTCAGTTTAACTTTAGACGTCAATGGTACAAGGCTGGACATTCAGCAAAAGATTTAAAATTTGCTGCACCACTTTATCCAATCGTTCCCATCTTAGGTTTTGTTTTCTGTTTAATTACAGGTCTCAGCATGGCATACGATCCTGAAATGCAGGCTGGCTTTATCGGATGTTTATTATTTATTGCTGCGTGTTATTTAAGTCACTATCTTTTCTATCGTGATCGTAAATAAAATGATAATGAATAAAAAATGCAGCTTAGGCTGCATTTTTTATTTAACTTAAATTAACTTGCTTGATGATTTGACTTTAACTTCTTTATTTTGATTATTTATTCTACGATATGTTTTATTTTTAGACACTCACAAGATTTTTTTAGATTTTCTTTGGAAAAGTGTTTGACACCCTATCCAATTCACCCTAATATACGCCCACCTCTGAAACGTCCCTATCGTCTAGAGGCCTAGGACATCGCCCTTTCACGGCGGTAACCGGGGTTCGAATCCCCGTAGGGACGCCAATATTTATTATTGTTTTCAGATGTATGCCTCATATAAGTCCCTATCGTCTAGAGGCCTAGGACATCGCCCTTTCACGGCGGTAACCGGGGTTCGAATCCCCGTAGGGACGCCAAATTCTAAAAAGCCACTGCATTGACAGTGGCTTTTTTATTGCTTACTCACTTCCAATTCCAACTTGGACTTCTAAACGTCCAGACTGAACACGTAAGCCTCGGATCTCAAATTGATCAACTAATTGTTGTACCAATTCGCGGCTCTCTTGCAAAATATTAAGTCCTGGCAAAATACTAAAATCAGTCAAGCTTAATAGCTTATCGACCATCCATGAGCGATTATTAATGAAATCAATAAAACCCGCTTCTTCAAGGTCGATATACCATAAACGATGCCCTTCTTTTTGAATCCCTGGCACATCACGAATGAGGTGATTGATCAAAAATGGGATTGGTAAGGAATTAATCACTTCAAAGCTGATATTACCAACACGTCTTGCTGCCCAATTTGTTAAAGTACCACCATGACGAATTTGTAAATCCAGATGCTCATCGACCTGACAAAGACGTAAATATTTTTCCTGCCCAATACGACATTCTAAAACATTGAATTCTAAAGACAGACGATATAGGAAACGGCGATAGTGGCCATCTAATTCAATATGAAAGCGATCATTGCCACATTCAATTTTAATATCATCAATTTCAGAACGATCCATACGTTTCCGAATTTGATTATTGAGCAGCATTTCAGGCAAATATAAGGTGAGGCTACTTTTCCCTAACGATGCACGTGCCATTGCCAACGCAACTTGACGCGCTGCTTCACTGGTTTCTGATACCATATCACGAACAGTATTTCGCATCCCTTCAACACCACGTTTGGTATGATGGGTAACTTGATCTAAGGCATCTAAGGCGGCATCTGCAACACCTGCAATATTACGAGAGGTATCACTCGCAAACTCAACAGCATCTTGTGCGTGCTGTAATGTCTTATTGATTAACCGACGTGATAAAGACGGTTTTTCATCTGATGATTCTATATCTGCAGGCATAATATCGAACATTGCCTTTTTGTCATCTTGTCGATTCAAGATGTTCTCCCTCTTCCCTTTCTCAGCAACTCAATTTTGATATGAGCAACAATCTGTTTTATCAACTTATTGGCTGTTTTTATGTAGATTAGCATGCTATTTAGCGCAATTTGCGTCTTTTTGTTGCACACTTTTAAATTAATTTAATCGTCCATTTTCTAAATATGTTTCATTGGTTTTCAATTAATTTGATAAGTTATGATGTATATAGAATATCTCCATCTGTCTCATGCTGGAATTTCCATTGCTTTGGTAACGAGACTTTAAACAATCTTAAAAAGAAATTTGCACTTAAATCAGGACTCTCCATGCTAACCAACATTAGCTTGTCTTGGGTCGAAAGATGACCTTCTCCCTTTTCGATGCGAGCTAATCATAATTTTAGAAGTTTGGTAGGGAACATGCGATTCCTTGCGCATTATTCAACACATTCAGTTCACAAATTATCATGACTGATTGTAGTTTTTCCAACAGGTTTAGACGAGCTGCGACCGATATGGATTGCTCGAATCAACTTAATATTTTAAAGATAGTACAAAATAAGTAAGTTTATGTATTTGAACAACGTAGGATTTTAGCTTTTGCATAATTTTCGCTAAAATAGCCAAAACACTATAGGAATCCTCTATGCAATACCGTTGCCCTAAATGTCAAAGCGTGAAAATTATGCCTGTCAGTCAAGGTGCCAACAGCCCTCGCCCAAATGTACCTAAAAGCTTGGTACTTTTAGTGCCTGCTATTTTTATTTTACTGGTGCTGGTGTTAATTAGTGTTGGGATGTGGATTTTTGGCAATGGTGCTGGACAAACACTGCAAATCGCAACGGTTGCGGTATTTGGTGTTTGTGTGATTGCAGGTGTTCTGTTCTGGCGCGATCTGCCTGATTTCAAAATTTCCATGCAGGCTTTTATGCAGGCGCAAAAGCACTGGAAATGCCGTGACTGTAATCACGAATGGCAAAACTAACACGTTGCTCTAAATTCCGATTCACATCAGCTCAGTGCTGATGTGAATGAGTGTGTTGTTCATCTTCAACATGTTGATGAGTATGCTGACAATTCATTTCAGCATCATCTTCGATCTGCAAAGTCACTTCGACAATACCATGTTCATGCAATAACATTTCAATCGCAGCACGATGCAACTGATTACGATCAACCTTAGGTGCAAACAGATGTACTGTGAGATGAATATTCTTCGATGTAATTGCCCAAACCTTCAATTGATGGATACTTTCAACGCCATCTAAAGCCAATAGATCAGTGCGTAACTTTTCAATATCAACCTCTTCAGGTACACCCTCTAATAAAATATTGATACTTTGTCTGAGCAAAATCCATGTTCTTGGTAAGACCCAAAAACCGATCGCGACCGCAATAATCGTATCGACCCAATACCAATTGGTGTAATAGATAATCACAGCACCAATAATCACACCGACAGAACCTAATGCATCACTCAGCACTTCTAAATAAGCACCTTTCATGTTCAAACTTTCAGTCGCACTGGACATCAAAATTTTCATTGAAATCAAATTAATGATGAGTCCTATTGATGCGACCACCAACATGCCTGTACTTTGAATTTCGGGCGGTTGGGTAAAACGTTGATAGGCTTCGTAAAGAATATACATCGCCACAAAAAATAGCATAGATGCATTAAATAATGCCGCCAAAATCTCAAAACGCTGATAACCGAAGGTACGCTTATCATCAGCAGGGCGTTTAGCAATTTTAATCGCTGCTAAAGCAATCGCTAATGCAGCAGCATCAGTAAACATATGTGCAGCATCGGAAAGTAATGCCAAACTCTGTGTGATGATACCTGCAATAAATTCAATGACTAAAAAAGTCATGGTCAGTATTAGCGCAATCGTTAGTTTTTTTGCATTGCCTTCTGTAACAGCAGCATGACTATGATCATGCCCTTGATGTCCACTCATGTTGGACTCCTTATCATTATCAAAGTAAGACTGTTCAGCCCCACAGTCGATCAAAGCATGAATCATGCTTTGATCGGTTCAGATTCTTCTTAATAAAATGCTTAATTAAGAAGATAACATAAATGGATTAGAGTGCGGTTTCCTGACTTTTTGCTTCCTTAGCTTCATTCATCCAGCGATAAACTACAGGCAAAATCAGCAATGTCAGTAAAGTAGAAGAAATAATCCCACCTATCACAACTGTCGCCAATGGGCGTTGTACTTCTGCACCAGTCCCTGTGGCAATCGCCATCGGAATAAAACCCAACGATGCCACGAAGGCGGTCATCAGAACGGGACGTAATCGGAGAATCGCCCCCTGCCAGGTCGCTTTATGTACATTAAACTGCTCACGAAGCTCTTTGATGAAACTCAGCATCACTAACCCATTGAGTACTGCGACACCAGAGAGCGCAATGAATCCAACACCTGCGGACATAGACAATGGAATGTCACGCAGCCAAAGTGCGACTAATCCACCTGACAACGCAAATGGCACACCACTGAAGACCAACAGGCTTTCCTTAAAGTTATGAAACACTGCCATCAATAAAATAAAGATGGTAATCAACGCCAGTGGAATCACAATTTGCATACGAGCCGCCGCAGAAGCCAGATTTTCAAACTGTCCACCAAACTCTAGCCAATAACCTGCTGGCAGAGGTTGTTGTTTTAATGTCGCTTGTAACTCCTGCACAAATGAACCCAGATCACGACCCTCCACATTTGCGGTGACAATAACACGACGCTTACCATTTTCACGACCGACTTGGCTCATCCCTGAAATCGTTTCCACTTTGGCAACATCTTGCAATTGAATCAAACCACCATTGGGTAATTGAATCGGCAACTGTGCTAAGTTCTGTGCTGTACGTTGTGCATCAGGCAAACGAATTTCAAAATCAAAACGACGATCACCTTGCAAAATCTGTCCAACATTTTGACCACCCACGCTCGCTGCAACCACATCCTGAATAGTTTTTACCGACAGGCCATATTGCGCAGCTAATGCATGATTGATATCCACATTAAGCACTGGTAAACCCGTGGTTTGTTCCACTTTGACCGCAGTCGCACCCGAAATTTTCTGTACTTTTTGTGCAATCGCCTGTGCTTGAGTGTTCAGCACATTCATATCGTCACCAAAGACTTTGATCCCGACATCACTACGTACACCTGAGATCAATTCATTAAAACGGAGTTCAATTGGTTGTGAAAATTCACTGTTATTACCCGGAATGGTTTCCAAAAATGCCTGCATACGGCTACGCAATTCATCAATGGTTTCTTTCGGATTTTCCCATTGATCACGCGGTTTTAACAAAATCACCGCATCCGAGATATTCGGCGGCATCACATCGGTCGCAACCTCAGCAGTCCCCGTTCTGGCAAATACCGCTTTGACTTCTGAAAAATTCTTCATAATTAACTTTTCAGTGTTTTCCTGCATCCGTAAAGACTGCTCCAAGCCTGTGCTTGGCGAACGCATTTGTTGTAAGGCAAAATCTCCTTCACTCAGTTGTGGCGCAAATTCACTGCCAATTTGGGTCGTCAGCACGCCAGTCAGTACCAAAATACTTACGGCTAAAGCCACTACCACCATTTTGAATTGATATGCCCAATCCAAAATCTGTTGGTATTTACGTTTTAAGCCTTGCATCCAACGAGATTCTTTTTCTTTGACTTCACCTGTAATAAACAATGCAACCGCAGCCGGTACAAATGTTACCGACAAAATCATCGCACCCAGCAATGCCATTACCACCGTCATTGCCATTGGATGGAACATTTTCGCTTCTACACCTGTCAAAGCAAAAATGGGTAAATACACCACCATAATAATGGCCTGACCAAACAGGAGTGGTTTACGTGCTTGCTTGGCTGCCAAAAAGACTTCTTTAAAGCGTTCCTGTCGTGTGAGTAAGCGTCCAGCATGATGCTGTGCCTCCGCCAGCCGTCGAATACAGTTTTCGACAATGACCACTGCTCCATCGACGATGATCCCAAAATCTAATGCACCTAAACTCATTAAATTGGCACTGATATTTTGTTCAGCCATACCCGTTAAGGTGAACAGCATTGATAACGGAATCACACAAGCAGTAATTAAAGCAGCACGGAAGTTGCCCAAGAAAATAAATAGAATCACGATGACTAAAATCGCGCCTTCTATTAAGTTTTTCTGAACCGTTTTGATGGCTTTATTTACTAAGCTCGTACGGTCATACACCGTTTCAATTTCAACGCCTTTGGGTAAAGTCAGCTGAATTTCCTTGATCTTGCTATCAACCGCTTGGGCAACCGTACGGCTATTTTCGCCCATCATCATCATCGCGATACCAAGCACGGTTTCCTCGCCATTATAGGTGGCAGCACCTGTACGCAAATCATGTCCGATCGCCACTGAAGCCACATCTGCAACACGAATGGGTAGACCATTTTTAACCGAGACAGTAATGTTTTGAATATCCTCAACTGTACTGAGCATACCCGGCACACGTACCGTTAGTTGTTGTCCATTTTCCTCAATAAAACCTGCGCCTCGGTTTTCATTGTTCTCTTGCAACGCAGTTTGGAACGCTGGCAAGGAGATTTGAAGCTGTTGTAAACGCTTTAAATCAGGTGAAACAATATAGGTTTTGTTGTAGCCGCCAATACTGTTAATTTCAGCCACACCTTTAACACGCTGTAATTGTGGACGCACAATCCAATCTTGGATTTCTCGTAAGTCCATCGCACTGTAGGGCGTTCCATCTTCTTTTTTTGCATCGGGTTTAGCTTTGACCACCCATTGATAAATCTCTCCAAGCCCCGTAGAAATGGGAGACATCACAGGATCAACCGCATCTGGTAATTGTCCGTCTGCCTCTTGCAAACGTTGATTAATTAACTGTCTTGCCCAGTAAATGTCGGTGCCATCTTTAAAAATAATGGTCACTTGCGATAAGCCATAACGAGAAATCGAGCGGGTTTGCTCCAAATTTGGAATCCCTGCCATCGCCGTTTCGATCGGATAGGTAATCCGCTGTTCTACCTCCAAAGCGGTATAGCCATTCGCTTGGGTATTAATTTGTACTTGAGTATTGGTAATATCAGGAACGGCATCAATCGGAAGCTTATGATAGCTCCAAATACCAACTGCAATCCACGTCATCACAAACAGCATCACCCAGATGGCGTTGCTGATCGCAAACTGAATCAGCCGATCAAACAAACCTTCAGGTTTGGGGAGTTGGGAAGCATTAGTGTCCATGCTCGGCCTCTCCTTTCTCAAGCTCCGATTTCAACAAGAAACTACCTGTTGCTACATAAGACTGGCCCGCACTCAAACCTTGGGTAATTTCGACCCATTGTCCATCTTGGGTATGTTGACCGATCTGAACAGGAATCGCTTTAAAATCAAAACCCTTTTTCTGATTCGCTTGAGCGACGAAAACGACATCTTTACCGTCCACCTGCTGAATCGCTTCAGAACTTACGCGAATTGCAGATGTTTTTGAGCCTGCTTGCAATTCAACATTCACCATCAAGTTTGGACGTAATTCAGTTGCATTTGACATCACTTTGGCACGAATCTGTAAACGACCTGTTTGCGCATCTGCTTCAGTCGTTAAACTTTGAACTTGGGCATTAAACAGATTGCCTGTTTGCAGTGATTTAAATCGAATCTGCTGATTGGGCTGTACATTGATATTCGCTAAGGTTGGTAATACAAATTCCAACCAAAGTTGATCTAACTGATCAATGGTAAATAGTTGATCTGCAAGTTGAACATTTTCACCAATAACAATGTCTTTATTACTAATCACACCATTGATCGGTGCAGTCAGCGTATAACGACCACTTGATCCAGAAGCTGCACCAAAGGCGCTAAGACGTGAGCGAGCAGCTTGTACCTGAATTTGCGCTTGACGATAAGCATTATAAGCACGTTGATAGTCTTGTTTGGCAGAAATACCTTGCGACCACAAACTACGTTCACGCTCATAATCCTGCTGAGCTAAATCCAAATTTGTCTGAGCAATTTGTAGATTCGCTTGTTGATCCACTAAGTCTGGTACTAATAAGTTTGCTAAAGCCTGACCACGTTTCACTTGTTGACCTAATTCAACATGAACTGCTTCAACTCGACCAGCAAAACTTGGTGAAACATGCGCTTGGCGATCTGTATTCACCACCAATTTTGCAGGAAAAGTTTGAACCTGATTGACCTCGCCCAATGCTACCTGTGCCAATTTGACACTATGCTGTTGCATCTGCTCTGCTGTTAGGCTGAGGCTTTCTTCAGCCTCATGTTCCTCACCCTTTTCATCATGTTTAGGTTCATCTTTTTCATTTTCTTGATGGGCATGTTCCTGCTCACCTTGTGCGGCAGTTTCAGAAGTTTTGGTTTTGTTATTCCATAATAGTCCTACTGCCAAAAAAATTGTGAGTACCGCAATCGCAGCGATCCAAAGCCATTGAGAACGTGTTTTTTGTTTCATATCCATCTCTTATTCTCCTACTTGGCTTGGGAAGGCGTTACTTTGTTGCCAAACGCGTTGATTTAATTGCATTAAGGCATCTTTCGCTGTGATCTGCTCTACTGGAAGCCCTATACGTGCACTTTGCACTTCCACATTTAATTGCCAAGCTTGTTTAAGGAGTTGAACTTTACGTAAACGGACATCCTGTAACTGAGTTGTAGCTTGTTGCACATCCGTAACAGCAAATTTACCTAAGCGAAAACCTTGCAAAGTCTTTTGCTGAACCTGTATCGCTAAAGGCACTTGTTGGTCATTTAACTGTTTAAATTGCGTTTGTAATCCACGTAGTTCAGCAAGACGAACATCAATATCCAACTGATTTTGCTGACGATAAAAACGTTGTTGTTGTTGAATCAGTGTTTGCTTCGCTTCCGCAATCTGAATGCCGTATTTTTGTGAGTTAAAGATATTGAGCGGAATCTCTACCCCTAAACGAATTTGATTTTCAGTATTTTGATCTGCCGAACGTGTCCGATTTACACCTAAAGACATAATCGGTTGAGGACGAGATTTTGCCTTGAGCTGATCAATACTGGCTTGTTGACGCTGAGTTTCTAATTGCAAACCTCGCTCAAATACATTCTCTATATCTTGTCGGTCAGTTTTTACGACTGTGGCACGAGACCAAAGCTCATTGACACTTGGAGCAATCACAAATTGATTCAGGTCACTGCCCCAAAAACTTGCTAATTGCTGTTGTGCAACTCGAAGTTGTAGATCTGCTTGTTGATAAATACGCTGATTTTCTAAATGTGCAATACGAACTCGCTCAACATCGACTTGAGCTATATTACCAGCTTGATAACGCTTCATCGTTGCGTCTAAATTTTCTTGGCTGACTTGTAATTGCTCTGCAAGCAAAGACTTTTCCAATTGGAATAATGCCACTTGTGACCATGCATATTGCACAATCAATTCAAGTTCAGCATTGTAGCGTTGCTGTTCTAAATCGACTTGAGTTGCTGAAAGCTGAGCAACTTTTTGTGCTGCACGTCGTTGACCAAATAAATCTAATGGCTGTGAAATACCAATGGCAAGCTCTTGATCCTGATTACGCTGCAAACCAGTTTGCTCAATTGAAATGCTTGGATTCATACGTAAAGCACTTTGTTTGAGCTGTACATTCGCCATCTGTTGTTGGGTTTGCCAATTGGACTGGTTGGCTTGATAAGCACGAATTTGCTCAAGAATTTGTTCAAAACTACTATTTCGCTGCGCAACAGTTGCTGGCGATTGATTCAGATTGAGTAAGGACTCAGCTGAAACTGCTTGAGCTAAAACTCCCACTGATAAGCCAATACTCAAAATTGACCATTTTAATGATGATAAAAGCAGATAATTTCTAAGCGTACGCTTTTTAAATGCATAGCTACGCTGATTTAAACTAGAAGACATATAAAGCCCCTCAAAGTAATAAGAATGCGGTGGGCTATTTTTCGGCTACCCCACCTATAGCGGGGTTGATAAAGGCGGCGGATTTAGCCCTGAAAGATGTGGAGACTGATAGAAGTTGGACCAGTAATATTTTTGTTCTACGTCCTGACTGTGCAACATCGGTTCATTTACACGTTGCTGAACTTCAGCCACCACCACATGAAAACAAGATGGCAGATGGTCATGATGATCTTGCAAGCTTAACGGCATGGGTAAATCAGAAGCATCTTGATCTGCAACTACTGCATGTTTTTCAGAAACATCTAAATTTTCAGGGATATGATGCCCAAAATGATTCAACGTACGATATTCAGTCGGCTGTTCATGCGCACAAAAAGCCGCCGCCACATTCCAAAAACTTTGGAACATGAACAAACTCAGCAAGAGTGTCATAAATACAGCAGAACGTTGCACGTTACACCAACTGTTCAAAATTTGCGTCACTATAGCAAATAAAGTACATGTAATAAAATTACATTAAACGAACTAAAACAAGATCGTCCTGAAATTTAGCTTTATCGCACAATCCTTGATTTGTATTTATAATTTCTGAAAATAAAAAAACCAGCTCGAAAGCTGGTTTTTTTAGACAGGAAATTAACCTGTAATCTTTTTATACTTTGTACGTTTAGTTGCTGCTGCATCCCCTAAACGAGACTGACGGTATGCTTCGTATTCTGCATAGTTACCTGTGTAGAATTCTGGCTGTTCATTCTCAAATGACAAGATGTGCGTTGCAATACGGTCAAGGAACCAACGGTCATGCGATACCACCATCACAGTACCTGGGAATACAAGAATTGCATCCTCAAGCGCACGTAAAGTTTCGATATCCAAGTCGTTCGATGGCTCATCCAGCAGGATCACGTTTGCGCCCATTTGCAGGATTTTGGCAAGTTGTAAACGGTTACGCTCACCACCAGACAATTCACCTACGCGTTTTTGCTGATCCTGACCTTTAAAGTTAAAGCGACCAATATAAGCACGCGATGCAATTTCATAATCACCGATTTTTAAGATATCCAAACCGCCAGAAACTTCTTCCCATACAGTTTTGTTATTATCTAGGGTGTCACGAATCTGACCGACATAAGCCACTTTAACCGACTCACCCAAAGTCACAGTACCTGTATCAGGTTGCTGTTCGCCAGTCATCATACGGAATAGCGTGGTTTTACCCGCACCGTTTGGACCTACGATACCCACAATCGCTGTAGGAGGTACAGTAAACGTTAAGTTTTCGTAAAGTAAGCGACCATCGAATGATTTACTGATGCCTTCAACTTCTACAACTTTGTTACCCAAACGTGGGCCAGGTGGAATGTAGATTTCAGACGTTTCATTACGCTGTTGGAATTCACGTGAGTTAAGTTCTTCAAAACGCTCCATACGCGCTTTGTTTTTCTTCTGCTGACCTTTGGCATTTGAACGAACCCATTCAAGTTCTTTTTTCAATGCTTTAGCAAAAGATTCTTCTTGCTTCTGTTCTTGCTCTAGGCGGGCATTCTTTTGTTCCAACCAAGAAGAGTAGTTACCTTGATAAGGAATCCCCATGCCACGGTCAAGTTCAAGAATCCACTCAGCCACGTTATCCAAGAAATAACGGTCATGCGTAATCGCAACGATCGTACCAGGGAAATCTTTCAAGAAACGCTCTAACCAAGATACTGATTCAGCATCTAAATGGTTCGTCGGTTCGTCAAGAAGTAACATGTCTGGCTTAGACAGCAACAAACGACATAATGCAACACGACGGCGCTCACCACCTGAAAGCAATGATACATCTGCATCCCAAGCTGGAAGATTCAATGCATCCGCAGCAATTTCAAGCTGATTATTCAGATTATGTGCATCCCAAGCATGGATGATTGATTCTAATTTTTCCTGCTCTTTTGCAAGCGCATCGAAATCTGCATCAGGCTCAGCATATTCTGCAAAAACCTGATCAAGACGCGCTAAAGCATCAAGTGCTTCACGTACACCATCTTCAACGTTTCCACGAACGTCTTTAGTTGGATCTAATGGCGGCTCTTGTTCTAAGTAACCGATTTTGATTCCTGGTTGTGCACGTGCTTCACCTGAGAAATCTTTATCTACGCCAGCCATAATACGGAGTAAGGTAGATTTACCTGCACCGTTCAAACCAAGCACACCAATTTTTGCGCCTGGGAAAAATGATAAAGAGATGTCTTTTAAGATTTCGCGCTTCGGCGGAACCATTTTCGACACTCGATTCATCGTATAAATATATTGGGCCACGCAGGACTCCTCAATTGAAAAACCAATAAATCGCAAAAAGCGAAAAATAATCGCACGTATTATACGCTGAAAACGGGATTAACATGAAGTTAAGATCATCTTTGTTTCATCCAATCAAAGGATTTTCTTTTTCAAGACATTACACAATTTTGTCTTCAAAACAGAATCATGGCTTTCAATCGCTTATTATTTTGTTTATATGAATAAAAACGCAATAAATCGCATAAATTATGCACCATTTGGGATAGCTTTTCGGCTACACTCGATCAGTATTTAACTCACGTAGATGATGTAATCATGACCTATAAAGATGAAACTTTAGCCATTCATGCGGGATATTCTCCAGAAGCCACTACAAAGGCTGTCGCTGTACCTATTTATCAAACCACGTCTTATGCATTTGATAATACACAACATGGTGCTGACTTATTCGATTTAAAAGTTCAGGGCAATATTTACACCCGTATTATGAATCCAACCACCGCCGTACTCGAACAACGCCTCGCAGCGCTTGAAGGTGGTATTGGTGCATTGGCTCTAGCCTCAGGTATGGCAGCGATCACCTATTCGATTCAAACGATTACTGAAGCAGGTGACAATATTGCATCTGTATCCACTTTATACGGTGGTACTTATAACCTATTTGCGCATACATTGCCGAAACAAGGGATTGAAGTTCGTTTCTTTGATTATCAGAATCCCGAAGCTTTACGTTCTATTATTGATGATAAAACCAAACTGGTGTTTGTTGAATCCATTGGTAATCCACTTGGCAATATCATCGACCTAGAAGCAATCTCTAAAATTGCGCATGAATATGGTGTCCCTGTTATTGTAGATAATACTGTTGCAACTCCTGCTTTATTGAAACCATTTGAATTTGGTGCAGATATCGTGGTTCATTCTCTGACGAAATACATTGGCGGACATGGCAACAGTATTGGTGGTGTCATTATTGATAGTGGCAAATTCCCTTGGGGCAAATATCCTGAACGTTTTAAAGCGTTGAATACACCAGATCCAAGCTATCACGGCGTGAATTATGTTGAAGTTCTAGGTGAAGCTGCTTATATCGCACGTGCACGCGTTGTTCCGCTACGCAATACAGGGGCTGCGATTAGTCCGCTGAGTGTGTTTTTGATCTTACAAGGCTTAGAAACTTTAAGCCTTCGTATGGAGCGCCATACGGAGAATGCTCTGAAAGTTGCAAATTATTTGAAACAACATCCAAAAGTAAAATGGGTCAATTATGCAGGTTTAAGTGACCATCCACAGCATCATTTGGCACAAAAGTATGTGAAAGGTAAACCTTCAGCGATTCTTTCTTTTGGCGTACAAGATGGCTTAGAAGGCGGTACTCGTTTTATCGATGCATTACAACTGTTTACACGTTTGGTCAATATTGGGGATGCCAAAAGTCTGGCCTGCCACCCAGCAACCACCACCCACCGCCAGCTCAATGCAGAGGAACTTAAATCAGCAGGGGTCAGTGAAGACCTTGTGCGCTTGTCTATTGGCATTGAGCATATTGATGACCTGATTGCTGACCTTGAACAGGCGCTTGCTCAGGTTTAAATTCAATGAAATCAATGAGCCCTTAACATAGGGCTTTTTTTCTATGCAAAATTCGAAAAATATAATATCATTTTCAACTATAGGTTTATTTTTTTAGAGTTTTTACTCTAAAAAAATATTAAATTTCAAACATTTACACTAGACAAACAAAAAATATCGGTTAATATTAATACAAAATAAAGTGCAATGTTTAATCGCAATAAAAAAGCATTGCAAACAACAGCTTGATTAATGTAGGTAACTTACATGAACGCAAAACTCAAAAAACTTTTTCAACAAAAAGTCGACGGGAAAACTATTGTTGTCACTGGTGCATCAAGTGGCATTGGTTTAACGGTATCAAAATACCTCGCTCAGGCAGGTGCTCATGTCTTGTTGCTTGCTCGTACTAAAGAAAAATTAGATGAAGTCAAGGCGGAGATTGAGGCAGAGGGTGGCAAGGCATCAGTCTTTCCATGCGATCTAAACGATATGGAATCAATTGATGCCGTGTCAAAAGAAATTTTGGCGAGCGTGGATCACATTGATATTTTGATCAACAATGCAGGACGTTCAATTCGCCGTGCTGTACATGAATCTGTTGATCGCTTCCATGATTTTGAACGTACCATGCAACTTAACTACTTTGGTGCAGTACGTTTGGTTCTTAACTTGTTGCCACACATGATGCAGCGCAAGGATGGCCAGATCATCAACATCAGTTCGATTGGTGTACTTGCAAATGCAACCCGCTTCTCTGCTTATGTAGCGTCTAAAGCGGCACTGGATGCATTTAGCCGTTGTTTATCTGCTGAAGTTCACTCACACAAAATTGCAATCACTTCGATTTATATGCCGTTAGTACGTACCCCAATGATTGCACCAACTAAAATCTATAAATATGTACCAACGCTTTCTCCTGAACAAGCAGCAGACTTGATTGCTTATGCGATTGTGAAACGTCCGAAAAAGATCGCAACCAACTTAGGTCGTCTCGCATCAATTACTTATGCGATTGCACCAGATGTAAATAATATTTTGATGTCGATCGGCTTTAACTTATTCCCAAGCTCTACAGCATCTATCGGTGAGCAAGAGAAATTAAATCTTGTACAACGTGCCTATGCCCGCCTGTTCCCAGGTGAACACTGGTAATCTTGTGATTCCGATTTTAAAAACAGCGTATCTCTAGATACGCTGTTTTTTTATGATTTAAATAATTTGTGTGAATGTTGTTTGTTTCATCCAATCTGTTGTTTTTGTAATAGCATCCGCTAAATCCCCTGTCTGTATATCCCAACGCTGTTTAAATTGTTTAAGCGGTTCTAAATCCAGTTGTTCAGTCCTCAAAAAACTTAACATCTCAGCCGACATTTCTAATTGATTTGCCAACCATGTCCAATTCGAAATTAATCGTAAAATAGTCAGCGGCACATGTTGTTTCGGTGCAGAGACATTGAATTGTTGAGCAATCATTTTCGTCAATTCATACAAAAGAGTGTTCTGCTATGGGGCAACTAATAAGGACTGGCCCACTAAACCTGAATATGTTGCAGCTCGCACCATCACTTTGCATAGATCACCTACGCTCACCAAAGGCAGATAATGTTTTAGTGTTGCAGGAATTGCTCTCATTTTAGAGCATAATCTATATGCTCCCAATCTTTTAATTTAACTAATTCAACCAGAACACCAATCCATAAAAACACGCCAAACTCAGAATAATCGTCAACAAGGTATGTCGCACTTTATAAGCAATTACAATCGTTAAAATCGTGGCGAGAAAATACGGATTCAGTAAAGTCGAACGAAATGCCCCCTGCTCATCCATAAACACAATCGGAGTCGCAATTGCCGTCAGTAAACACGGTGCAGAATATTGCAAAGACTGCTGAAACCATTTGGGTAAACGCAAAGGAAGATTAGGTTCAAGCAAGATATAGCGATTCGTAAACACCACAATTGCCAGAATAATCAGGAGAAACCAACTCATGCTGTACGCTCCAGAATATTCTGTAGGCAGGTTGCGGTCAACATACCAATTACTCCTGCCATGATCGCTGCACTTTTAAAACCTAAGCTTAGAAAAACAACGGTTAAAAGCACTGAAACCAAGACACCCACCAACGTATTCAGGTTTTTAATAAAGGGAATCACAATGGCAACAAAGGTTGCAACAATGGAAAAATCGAGATGATATTGATCTAAATTTGGCAGAGAGGAAGCCAACACAATACCGCCAATACTAAACAATACCCAAGCCAAATAGAAAAAACTGCCAGCCCCAAGCAAAAAATAAATATAATATTCACGCTTATGAATACCAACAGCAAACAATTCATCAGTCAGCAAAAAACCAAATAACAAACGCTGTTTTAATGGCAGTCTGGAAATTTCTTCACGAAAATATAGAGCATACAAATAATGCTGTGTGGTAATCAAAAATACTGAAATGATAATAGTGAGTGCAGGTGTACCCGCCATAACTAAACCCAGTGTCATCAACTGCGCTGCACCAGCAAAAACCAATGCAGACATTCCTATGGCTTGCCCAGTGGTCAGGCCAGCCTGAATCGCCATTGAGCCTGCCAGCAAGCCCCACGGCAATACCGCGAAACATAGCGGCAGTATTTTGATCACTCCTTGTAAAAAAGCATGCTGGGGGGAAGAAAGATTTTCAGTAGAATCTGGGGACATAAGAACAACAAGTTTGCGTTGGGAACTGAGGAATTATAATAAAGTTCAACATAAAAAGCGGAAAAATCATCTATTTTGAATGTAAAAAACCTCCCCGAAGGAAGGTTTTGTAAGTAGATTAAATTAGGTTATTTAGAACCTTTAATCCCTGCTTGTAATAACAAAGCACCTAAACCACCGATTTTTTGCTCTTGTGGTTTTTCAGTTTTTGGCTTGTTATTTTGTGGACGCTTAAAGTCACCTTCTTTACGTGGCGGACGTTGACCTTGAGGCTTACGCTCTGAACGTTCAGTTCGTTCTTGCTGTGGGCGCTGTTGTTGGCGTGGCGCTTTAGCAGGTGCAGAACCTTCTGCACGCATACTTAAGTTCACACGATTACGTTCCACATCAACTTGCATCACACGTACTTGCACAATTTGACCTGGTTTCACCACTTTATGTGGATCAGAAACAAATTCATTTGCAAGTTCAGAGATATGCACTAAACCATCTTGATGCACACCCACATCTACGAACGCGCCAAAGTTGGTCACATTGGTCACTACACCTTCAAGCTGCATGCCTTCAGTGAGTTGAGCAACTTCAGTAATATCTTCACGGAACTTGGCAGTACGAAACTCTGGACGTGGATCACGAGCAGGCTTTTCAAGTTCAGCTAAAATATCTTGAATCGTTGGCAAACCAAACTTGTCATCGACAAACTCATCGGCTTTGACTTGGCGGATAATTTCAGTATTACCAATAATGTCTTTTACTGTTGTGGCTTTTGCTGCAACAATTTTTTCTACCAAGCCATAACTTTCAGGGTGAACCGCAGATGCATCCAATGGCTCAGAACCATTTTGAACACGTAAGAAGCCTGCTGATTGTTCAAAAGTACGCTCACCTAAACGTGGCACTTTTTTCAAGGCTTGACGGTTATCGAAACGACCATGTTCTTTACGATATTCAACGATTTGCTGTGCAATCGATTTATTTAAACCTGCAATATATGCCAAGATCGCTGGAGATGCGGTATTTACATCTACGCCAACTGCATTCACACAGTCTTCAACCACAGCATCCAGTGTTTTTGCTAAACCAGTTTGATTCACATCATGCTGATATTGACCCACACCAATGGATTTTGGATCAATCTTCACAAGTTCAGCCAATGGATCTTGTAAACGGCGCGCAATTGACACTGCACCACGAATTGACACATCAAGCTCTGGTAATTCTTGAGAAGCAAGTTCACTTGCCGAATAAACCGATGCACCTGCTTCACTTACGGTAATACGAGTCAGATTTAAATCTGTATTGGCTGCCATCATTTCTGCAACAACTGCTTCGGTTTCACGACTTGCAGTTCCATTACCAATCGCAATAAGTTCCACGTGGAACTCTCGGCATAAACGAGCTAACTCAGCAATTGAGCCTTGTTTATCTTCTTTCGGTGCAAACGGGTAAATCGTACTATGTGCGAGAACATCGCCTGCATCACTCACAACTGCAAGCTTTACGCCTGTACGGATACCAGGATCAACACCTAAAGTGGTACGACCACCTGCAGGTGCAGATAGGAGTAAATGACGTAAATTTTCAGCAAACACATCCATTGCTTCAGCTTCAGCAGCTAAGCGCTTATCAGTCAATAACGAATGTTCGATTTGCGGACGAATCTTACCAAGCCAAAATAATTTTGCAGTTTGTTTTAAATAATCTTGACGGCTTTGAGGCTGAATTTGATCAAGATTATATTCAGTTTCAATACGAGCTAACGGCGTATCATCTTCGCCGTCCACTTTTAAACCCAATACATTTTCTTGACGACCACGTAACATCGCCAATAAACGATGCGAAGGTAATTTATTTAGGTTTTCAGAAAACTCAAAATAATCACGGAATTTTTTACCGACTTCTTTTTTCTCCTCAGAAGCAACCGCGCTTTTCAAAACTGCTGTTTTAGAGAAAATTTGTTTTAATTCAGTGGTTAATCCAATATTCTGTGCCCAGCTATCAATCAAGATATGCTGAATTGCATCAAGTTGGCTTTCGACATCTGGATAATCTTCATGACTAAAACCTGCCAATGCCTCAGTCGGATCAACTTGATCGGCAATAATTTTTTCAGCTATTGGACCTAAACCAGCTTCTTTTGCCTTAAATGATTTACTGGTACGTTTTGGACGGTACGGTGCGTAAATTTCTTCTAATGCATTTTTAGTTTCTGCTGCATTCACGCGAGCCAATAAATCATCACTTAATTTATCTTGTTCTTGTAAAGATTGAATCACCTTTTCACGACGCTCGTATAAATCACGTAGATAAGTTAAACGTGTGTCGAGTTGGCGTAATTGCGTATCGTCTAAGCCCTGCGTGACTTCTTTACGGTAACGTGCAATAAAAGGAACGCTAGCGCCTTCATCAATTAAACGAATAGCAGCTTCTACTTGGTTTGGACGTACGGCAAGTTCATTTGCCAACTGCTGAACTAAGTCAGTCATCGTGATTGATTCCACAAGGGTTAAGTCTAAAAGCACTGATTATAAAGTCCGTGACTATAAAATCCACTATTGTTTTTTTGAATATTTTTAGAGTAGATTATGCTAATTGATAAATACTTATAAAATACTAAGAATTTTTCGCCTAAATATTGAAAAATAGATCGATTGTCATAATTTTACCTGTATACATTTGGTATCTATCTCTTGATTTTATTGGCAATATTTGTTGCTTTATAACATAGCCAAAACTGTGCAATGAATCGTATACTCAAAGGTCTATTGATATTTCACAATCGCATTGCATAAAGACGATGACAATAAACGATAAAGGAGCACATCATGAGTTTAGTTGTACCTGCCGAATCGACGGAAACCGTACATCATGAGACAGATCGCGTCGAACGCATTTTAGTGGTCGATGATGATGTGCGTCTGCGTACCCTATTACAACGCTTTTTAGAAGATAAAGGCTTTGTGGTAAAAACAGCCCATGATGCAACGCAAATGGATCGTTTACTACAACGTGAATTATTTTCGCTTATCGTTTTAGATTTTATGTTGCCTGTTGAAGATGGTTTAAGTATTTGCCGTCGTTTACGTCAGTCTAATATCGACACACCTATTATTATGCTCACTGCACGTGGTAGTGATTCTGACCGTATTGCGGGTCTCGAAGCGGGTGCAGATGATTATTTACCAAAACCATTCAACCCAAATGAACTATTAGCACGAATTCGTGCCGTTTTACGTCGCCAAGTCCGTGAAGTGCCAGGTGCACCAAGTCAACAAGTTGAAGTCGTAAGTTTTGGTCCATGGTCGCTCGACCTTTCTACACGCACTTTAACGCGTGAAGGTCAGGTGGTCACGTTAACGACAGGTGAATTTGCAGTATTAAAAGCTTTGGTTCAGCACCCTCGCGAACCTTTAACTCGTGATAAATTGATGAATTTGGCACGTGGTCGTGAATGGGGTGCTATGGAGCGCTCGATTGATGTCCAAGTCTCTCGTTTACGTCGTTTAATCGAAGATAATCCTGCGCGTGCCCGTTATATTCAAACGGTTTGGGGTGTAGGTTACGTATTTGTTCCAGATGGTGCAGAGTAAGCTTAGGAAATTCTTCATTGAAACTTGAACCAATTGATCCACAAGCATTTACAGATTTCGCGACTTATTCAGAAAGACCGCGAACAAAATGGGAACGTTTTTTAGATAAAATTAAACCACGTTCTGCGGCCATGCGTACCACGATCTTGGTATTGTTCACGGTCGTTTTTAGCTTGTTTATGTCATTGTGGTTCTTTTGGCGAACTTTATATTTACCAGAATTACAACAACATGCGCGTTATCTCGCCATTGAGCTTGAATTAGTCAATAATCCAGATATCCGTATTTTACATCGCGATACAGAAGTTGATATTGATACATGGCTTAAAAACCGTATTGGTATTGAATACATCACTGACCCCAAACAATTTCCAAAAATTGAAGATAAATTCTTAGCCGAGTTATTTACCAACCAAATCGAAACCAAACTTGCGAAAGAACTAGGAGTCGATAACGCTGATAACGTTACTGTATATTTTAAATTCAAACCGATACCACGTATCTGGATTCAAACGCCTGAAATGGATGGCAACTGGGTGCGTGAACCACTAAAAACATATACCAACTACAGCGTTGAACTGATTGCAGCATGGCTATTTGGCGTTCCAATTATTTCTTCAATTATTATTTTGATTTTAGTCCGACAAATGAATCGACCATTACGTCGTTTACAGAATGCTGCCAACAATTATAGTAAAACTGGTAAAGCACCTTATCTTGATACCAATCATGGGCCACTCGAAATACGTCAAGTAAACCAAGCATTCAACCATATGATATATACGCTTGAGCAAACTGAACGCGATCGACAAATCATGCTAGCAGGGATTTCACATGATTTACGTACGCCTCTGACGCGTATTCGCCTGACCGCAGAAATGCTCCCAGATGAGTTTTTCCGCGAAGGTCTAATTTATGATGTAGATGATATGGATGCGATCCTGAATCAATTTATTTCGTATATGCGAGATGGATCTGATGAAGAACTATCACAAACCAATATCAATACATTGCTTCAAGAAGTCGCTGTACAATTTAAGCCCTTAGATATCCGTTTTGAAGCACAAGAGTTACCTATCATTCCTGCCCGAAGCCTATCTTTAAAACGTTTGATTGCGAATTTAGTCAACAACGCCAAACGTTATGGCGCAGAACCAATTGAATTATCGGCAAGCCATGTTGATGATCATATTCTGATTAGCGTCGCTGATCATGGTGAAGGTATTCCACCAGATCAAGTTGAAGAACTCATGCAACCCTTTGTTCGTGGTAATTCAGCACGCACGATTCAAGGAAGTGGCCTCGGCTTAGCCATTGTAAAACGTATTGTTGACATTCATCAGGGACAAATTAGCATTCGCAATCGCGAGCAAGGTGGTTTAGAAGTGGTGATTTCACTTCCACTCAACCATGAAAATCTTGAAGAATCTCAAACGAATGCAATTGATAAAATTAAACAGAGCATAACTGAACATTTTTAGAACAATTCATGCTGGAAAAATAACTCTTTTTATCTCTGAAAAAGTATCACGCATTTCACATATTAGACCTTAGCAGTAGTCCAATTCCCTTTTCAAGTTTTAACGCTAAAATCCATATCTAACTAAGAAGTATATTGAGAATGGATCATGTCTTTAAGTCGTATTCGCCTTGCTACCCTACATGACAAAGTGATGAGCGCTGAACAGGCTGCTCGCTTTATTGAAAATGATATGACGGTTGGTATGAGTGGTTTTACTCGTGCTGGAGAAGCGAAAGCTGTGCCACAAGCATTGGTCGAACAAGCTAAAAAAAATCCGTTAAAAATCACATTAATTACAGGTGCAAGCCTAGGGAATGACTTAGACAAACAATTGACAGAAGCAGGTGTACTTGCTCGTCGTATGCCATTCCAAGTTGACAATACTTTACGTCGCGCCATTAATAATGGTGAAGTAATGTTTATCGACCAACATTTGTCTGAAACTGTTGAGCAAATGCGTAATCAACAGCTTAAACGTCCAGATATTGCTGTGATTGAAGCTGTTGCGATTACAGAAGATGGTCATATCGTACCGACAACCTCTGTAGGCAACTCTGCAAGTTTCGCAATTTTTGCTGAAAAAGTGATCGTTGAAATTAATACCTCATTGAGCGAAAACTTTGAGGGCTTACACGATATTTATATTCCAACATATCGTCCAACACGTACCCCACTTCCATTAACTCAAGTCGATGATCGTATTGGTTCAACTGCAATCCAAATTGACCCAGCAAAAATCGTAGGTATCGTTTTTAATAATACGGCCGACTCACCTTCAACTGTGACTGCGCCTGACGATGAAACTCAAGGGATTGCAAATCACCTCATCGCTTTCTTTGAAAAAGAGGTTGCTGCAGGTCGTTTAGCGAAAAACCTAGGTCCTTTACAGGCAGGTATTGGTTCAATTGCAAATGCAGTTTTGACTGGTCTTAAAGATTCTAACTTTGAAGATTTGGTCATGTATTCTGAAGTATTACAAGACTGTACTTTTGAATTGATTGATGCTGGCAAAATGAAATTTGCTTCTGGTAGCTCAATTACGCTATCTGCACAATGTGGTGAGCGCGTATTTGGCAATCTTGAACACTACAAAGATAAATTAGTATTACGCCCACAAGAAATTTCTAACCACCCTGAAATCGTACGTCGTTTGGGTATTATTGGGATTAATACAGCACTCGAATTCGATATTTACGGCAACGTGAATTCTACGCATGTTTGCGGTACAAAAATGATGAATGGTATCGGTGGTTCAGGTGATTTTGCGCGTAATGCTCACCTTGCAATCTTTGTTACCAAGTCAATCGCAAAAGGTGGTGATATTTCATCAATCGTACCAATGGTAAGCCACGTTGATCATAATGAGCATGATGTTGACATTCTGGTAACTGAAGTTGGTTTAGCAGATTTACGTGGCTTAGCGCCTCGTGAGCGTGCACGTGTGATTATTGACAACTGTGTACACCCACTTTATCAAGCTGCCTTAAATGACTATTTTGATCGTGCCTGCGAACGCGGTGGCCATACACCTCATATTCTTCGTGAAGCACTGTCATGGCATGCGAACTTCGAAGAAACAGGTCATATGTTAGCAAACGAAAAATTAGCAAAAACTGCTTAATTTTTTGCTGCACATCTTGAAAAAGGCTGAATCTATTTGATTCAGCCTTTTTCGTTTTGATCAGAATTTCAGACCATATGAAACACCTAAAATATGCTGATCCATTTCAAGGTTAGCTTCACCACCGCCAAAGTTCAAAGGAATAGATTGACTTCCTTTTACGGTTTCTTTCAAACCATAGGTATATGCAACACTAAGCTCCTGTGCACGATCAATATTCCACGTCGCCCCCACGCTGAGATGATCTTGAATTACACCAGGTGCAAGAATATTCAAGAAGGTTTGATCTTGAGGAATTGGCTGATCATTATGGCTATATCCAGCTCTTATCGTCACTTGTGGATTAACTTGATATGCCGCACCAATCTTGTAAACGTTGATATCTTTCCAACCAAAACCCTGACCTTTTTCTGAACCAAAACCATTACCCGCCATCACCGAAGCTAGACTAAAAGGATTTCCAACTGAATCTACATCCGAATAATTAATACGCGCTATATCGGTTAATACAGTTAATGCAGGCGTCAATTGAAAAGCTGCTCCTACGCCGTAGCTCTCCGGCACATCAAAACCTCCTGCTTGAGCAAATAAACCACGATATTGATCAAATTTGTCCGATTTAATTTTTGAAGAGTAATTTGCACCAACAGTTACGACATCATTTAGCTTGGCACTCCAGCCGACTTTAACACCTATGCCTGTAGCAGAGTCCTTACCATTATTACTCAGTTTTTGCCCATCAACAGAAAATGGTGCAAAACCTGAAATTCCTTTAGCTTCAAATCGTTGATAAAGAATGTTGGTCGCAACACCGATGGATTGATTTTCGCTATAACGCCAAGCCACAGATGGAGAAATAAAAATCTGCGCTAAATCCACCCCTGCTTCACCTGTATTCCCAAAAGCTGCATACGGATTTTTCTTGTAGGAGGTATTCATACCGCCGTTACCATAAATCGCTAAACCCAAAGCAACCGTATCATTTACTCTCTTATTTACCGCAAATTCAGGTAGAACAAAATATTCACGACCATTGCCACTGTATTGACCATTGGCGCCTGCCAAATTCCCCTCAATTTCACCAGAACGCTTAGGGTTAAATATAGTCGCGCCAATATCGACACGACTGTCTAACCAAGCCAATCCAGAAGGATTATTCGCAATGGTCAGAGCATCATTAAATGCCGCAATAGAAGCCCCAGCAGCTCCTTGGGCTTTAACCCCATAGCCATGCATAAAATAACCTGTTGTCGCGAATACTGATGACGATAAAGCGGATAAAAATAATGTAGGAAGTGTAAATCCAAGCAACTTTTGCATAAATTATCTTCAGTAAAAATAATATATTTATAAGTATATTGTTTTTCTTTTATTCAGATAACTAAGTTAATTTGAGAAGCATATTCTTTTTATTCATAAACAGATTTTTTGATCAAAAAACATCCCATTTTGCTTCATGCATAAAAAAAGCCCTAAACTTGAGTTTAGGGCTTTTTGAATATGGTGGGGGACCCTCAACCGAATTAAAGCCTGTAACCATTATGCAGCAAGGCTTTTATGTTTTCCGATTTCATTTATACCAACAAAAATACCAACAATACGCAAAAGTACCCTGTTTTTTGGCAGCCTTTAGCGGCGGCTATTATAAACGCTTGCGCCGTGCCATTTCGACAAAATCGCAAAAAATCGACATGAGGATGCTAACGTGTCGATGCTATAAATATATGCATGTAGACATGTCGATAAAAAGGCAATTTATAAACATGAGCTTATGCCTGTGCGTTTTGTTATTTAGCATTACTGCCTTTTGCCGTGTTTAAATATCCAACTTCGGTAAACTTCTAACTATCTTCATGGTTTCCAAACTCACGGTAATAACACGCAAGAACAACTCTAGCGGATACGCCGCGTTGTTCATGGTTTCATTTGCCCAGTCGTTTGCATCGTTTACAATACCGCTTTCTTTATGAGTAGATACGCCTTGACGCTCCATAACCCACTCTAGCGCAGGTTTACCATTGACCACGTAGTCATACGCTTCCAACGGTATGCCTTTAACGGTAATGCGTTTGTTATAAATAACCGTGCTTTTGTCGTCCTTTTTGGCAAACTTCATTTTTTCAACATAGAAGTCTTCTGCACTTAGGCTGTTATATGCCGTGCTGCCTGTGTCTAAAGTGGCTGGATATTTATCTACGGTTTCGTAGTTTAAATGCCAATTTGCCAAGTCACGCCCTGCTTTGGAAAATGCCCAAAAATCTTCGGCTTTTTTCACACAAGGAATACGTGGCAATTCTTTGGTCAGGTTGTCTGCATAGCGTTCACGGTATTCTTCACTATGCAGCAAGCCGTAAACGTAATAGAAAATGTCTTCTTTGCTGATACTTTCTTTCGGATATGCCGTTTGGAAGTGTTGTAAGCCTTCGTCACTGATGCCATCTTTGCGTTCGTATTTGGTTTCAGTCACGGTTAAATCAAGGGATTCATCGAATAAGTCACCTGAGCTTAAACTTTTTTCTTTGGTTCTTTCTTCATAAATATAAAGTGGATAAACCTGCTGATTATATAAAGTTTTAAACTCTGTTAAGTTGTTAGAAATTAAAACACTAAACTCTTTGGATTCGCCTTTCCCTAAGCAATTAATTGTTAAATTACTTACTACATCATTCAGAAAAATTAATGAATTTCTAGAAGGCATTTCATTGAGATTCTTGTCAAAGTAAACATTCATTTTTGTAAACGGTCTATAAAGTATTGAACGCATACTTTCCTCATTGAAATGTTTAGTTCTACCTTTGCTTAAATCATTTCTAAATGCTCTAGACCAACTAATTTTAGAAGAATCATAATTTATATCTTTGTCTGACCATTGCGGCAATGCTTGCAAACGTAAACGTTCGGTATTATAAAAATCGATTGTAACATTTATATTGTGTTTTAATTTTTCTTTAGAAAAGTTCAAACACCAAGCATCTCGACTTGTTAATATTCCTTGTGAATAGATGGGAAATATAGCTGAATTGGAGGTATCTTTAACCCCTAATGGTAGATATTTTTCAAAATTATTGTCTCGTTGGTTTAACCAATCACCATGTTCATCAGGAGCAATTATTGTCCAACCATCAGCCGCAGTAATACCTCGTAAACTCTTGAATTCAGAAATTTTGTCTAACTTTTCCTCACGACTTAGATAGTCACCAATATCATGGAAATATATTTGTCCTTGTTGTTCCGCTTTAGGATTCTTTACAAGAATTGAAATTGCAATTGGTGCACGACTACCACTCCCGAAGATTTTTCCACCTTCTTGACGTGACTTTTCACCAGAAGTCCGTTGATTACCCCGTAAATGGAAAATATAAAGACTACTAAATTCTTCCGCTAAACATTTACGTAAACCATCTGCTGTATTTGCATCAACAAAACCAGCATTTGTTACAAAACCAATCACACCTTGCGTAGAAATACGATCACTTGCCCATCTAATTGCTAAAATATAGGAGTCATACATACCTTTAGATAATGTTGCATTGGATTTTGCAACATAAGTACTAGCAATTCTCGAGTTTAAAAATGGATATTCAATATTTGCATTTGCATCATTTTCTGACTTTTGACCGATAGAATAAGGTGGATTACCAATGATGACTTGAATATCAAGCGACTTTTGCCGTTTACGCCGTGCACTGTTATCCACCAGCACTTGATCGACCAAATCTTCTTTTTCATACATTTGGAAAGTATCGGTTAAACATATCCCTTCAAACGGCGTGTATTCATCAATGATTTGACTGTGGTACACCGCTTCAATATTGATGGCTGCAATGTAGTAAGCCAACAGCACAAGCTCGTTGGCATGGATTTCGTTCTTGTATTTATAGGTAAGTTGCTTCGACGGAATTAAACCACTTTGAAGTAAGCGAGAAATGAACGTCCCTGTCCCAGTGAATGGATCCAATACATGAACACCTTCATCGGCAAAGCTCTTGCCAAACTCTTGTTGAAGCACATCGTTTACGCTGTGAATAATAAAATCCACCACTTCCACAGGCGTATAAACAATACCTAAACGCTCAGTCATGCGTGGGAAAGCATTGCGGAAAAACTTGTCGTATAGTTCAACAATAATTTTCTGTTTGCCTTCGGCACTGTGAATGCCTGAAGCACGTAACTTCACGCTGTCGTAAAAGCGTTGTAAGGCTTCGGTTTCGCTGTCTAGTTGGTGCTGATCTAAAACGTCTAATACTTTTTGCATGGCTTGTGCCATTGGGTTATTGGCGGCAAAACTATACTCATCAAACAAAGCATCAAAGACAGGCTTAGTAATAAGGTGCTGCGCCAACATTTCAATGATTTCAGCATCCGATACCGCATTATTTAAATCATCACGGATTTCAAAAGCAAACTCTTCAAATACGGCGCGTTCTTTGTTGCATTCAGGACGCTCTAGAATGTCTGTAATCAGCTTGATATGCGTTTGTGCAATCTTGGCAATATCATTCGCCCAATCTTCCCAGTGATGACGATTACCAACCTTCTGAACCACTTTAGCAACGATGGCACGTTCAATCTCACCTGATTCAAAGCTAAAGGAGTGTTGAGTATCTTCGGCTTCATCTTTCTTCGGTTTTTTCGGTGTGCCGATGGTTGTGCCACCTTTACCAGCACCTTTTTTCTTCGCTTTAGCTGCTACTTTATCTGTGATGGCAATTACTTCCATCTTAGAACGATCAATGCCTGTTAAGTCCATCTTATTGATCATGGCATCAAAACGGTCATCATGAGAACGAAGAGCGTTTAATACCTGCCAAACCACTTTATAAGTAATGTTGTCATCAAGAGCTTTGTTCGCATCTACATTTGGTGGAATCACAACAGGTAAAATGACATAACCGCGCTTTTTACCTTCCGCAAGACGCATTACACGACCAACCGATTGCACAACGTCTACTTGTGAATTACGAGGTGTAAGAAAGAGCACTGCATCGAGGGCAGGCACGTCTACACCTTCCGATAAACAGCGTACATTACTCAGGACACGACAAATCGGGCGTTCTACACCGTTTTCATCTTGTTGCGGTTCAGGCGTTGCCTTTAACCAATTGAGCTTTTGCTCTTTCTTATCCGCTCCCATACCACCATCAACATGATCTGCTTCACAAATTAGGCGGTGGGATATTTCATTGCCTTCTTTGATCTCGGCATTTTGATAGGCTTCTACAACGGTTTGAAAAATATTAGCTATACGTGTTGAACTGACTTGGTGTTTACGAGCTTTTTCGGATTGATCAATCACCTGACAGAATGCTAAAGCGCGTTGCATCGGTGAAGTATCTTCTTCAACATCAGCATGAATACCTTGCTTTGATAGGGCTTTCCAACAGCCAACAATACGCGCTGCATCATCGACTACAATATCCTTATTATCAGTAATTGTTGCCCCGATCTTTTCGATGATTGTGTCAGAGTCGACCGTCAATACAATGACCTTGTAATCGACCAATAGACCGCGTTTTACTGCTTCGGAAAAGTTAATAGTGTAAAGCGTCTCACCAAATAACTTTTCATTGTCCATTGAAAACAAAGTATAGTCGGTCGCATTGTTCTTCACATCATCAGAGAAAATACGCGGAGTCGCCGTCATATACAGACGTTTCTTACCCAAGATGAAGCCAGCATCATGAATCTTAACGAAGTTTGAATCATCTTCGCTATCATGTGTTGAACCAGTTGTACGATGTGCTTCATCACAAATGATCAAATCAAACTCTGCCATTTGATAATCATTTTGTGCATCAGATACTGTATTAATCGAATGGTAAGTTGAGAATACGACAGTCATGTGTTCACTATCGTGGTGCTTTTCTACGTTCTCAGCTAATCTTGCTGCGTCTGTGGTCGCAGGGTATTGCAATTCATGCTCTAATGTTGTGACTGCATCAATCGCTGTAGCATTCTTCTTTTTACCAATTTCGTTATCAGAACATACAGCATAACTATGTAAAGGTGTGGTCGACTCTTGCGTCCATTCCGTTAATGTCTGTGACAGTAATGACAAGCTTGGAACAAGGAATAATACGCGCTTTCCTTTGCCTGCACATTCTTCCGCAATTTTCAGACTCGTAAAGGTCTTGCCTGTACCACAAGCCATGATGAGCTTGCCGCGCTCTAATTGTCTATCATAAAGACCGATTCTTGTAGAAGTAAGTGCTGCTTTTTGATGGTCACGAAGATCTTTCTTTTTCTTAAAAACAATCTCTTTCTTTTCCGCAAACAGAGACCAATCAATAGCACTTTGAGCCAAAGTATCAAGATCAATCTTGGTAACGGGTGGTTCTTGGTTCTCTAATGTTGCTAGAGCATTATCAGACCATTCATGTGTTGTGCTGACGATAATACGGCGTTTAAAGTATGTCTTTGATGCTGCGGAGAGGAAGCTATCAATTTCAGCTTTAGTAACCTTACGATCTGCATCGTATAGCTTGCACTGAATGGCATGGAATTCGCCGTCTTTAGTTGTCGCTACGAGATCAATACCTGTATCTTTACCTGACAAACCTTGTGCTTTTGCCCATTCCGTATAGGTTTGAACTTCCTTAAATAAATCCGAATAAAACGGTTCATTCTTAAAATACTTAATGCAAAGCAACTCAAAATAAGTTCCTTTTTCGCGTTCCGTTTTCGCTGTTGTTCTGTATGTGTTTATTAGGTCAAAAAAAACCGACATACCGTAAATCCAAAAGAATGTTTTTATTCAATGGATTCTACTGAAACCACCCTACAAAAACCATAAGTGATAACACATTTGCAGAGGCTTGGGTTTTGAATGTTTAATAAAAATGCCCCACTGGGACGGCGTTTTAATCTATACGCTTCAATGCTTCCCTTTGCTCTTTAAACATTGCATTTGCCTGTTTTACTAACTCGTTTATGTTTGATGCTATACCGCCCTTGTAGGCGTTGCGGCTAACTGTTGCCTTGCCTGCTGCCGTTTTCGCACCTGTAGACTTTAACCAGGGTTTGACTGCGTTGATTCTGTCTCGTTGTTCTTGGCGGCGTTCTTCTGTCCAGTAGTGTTTATTGCTCATATATGCCTCGCACGTGAGAAATATTTTAATTTAAACAAACAAACTATATTGCCTTAACCTTTCTAGCGGTATTTTTTGCATCTGTAACCGTTGGTATGGCTTGCTTTGGCTGTTGCTCAATAGCAGATTGTGCCTGTTGTACTGGTTCGCTTGTTTGCTCACTTTGCACCGTACCTTGTGGGCTATTGTTTACCTGTTGGTTATTGATTTGTTGATTGTGGGCAATGTTGGCGTGCTTAGCGAATATGACTGGGGGATTCTTGATATTGGACAAGGTTTCCAGTGTTGCCCTGCACTGGCTTTGTGCTTTGAGTGCTAGCCTTAGAAGTTTGTCCATATTCGCCACATATTCTTGCCTGTTAGCTCTTTTTGCCATATCGCAAAACACGGCGTTAAGGCTTTGCGCCTGTGACATTAAAATGCGCTCGGTCAACAATAAAGGCGTATCACTTTGTAGTTGTTCACTGCTTTGCTGCAATGAGTCAATAATGCCGCCAAGTTCTACACGTTCGCCAAAAAGGTTTCCTTTGAATGAATCAATCACAATGGCGTTGAGTGTTTCGGGATTCTGTAGAAAGTCCTCAATCGCTTTGTCTGAATCGCTTTTTTTTGATTTGATTTTGCCGCCTTTATTTATCGCAACTTCGTTTTGATCTGTTTCGTTGGTCATCTCTGTTCACCTTGTTAAATTTTCAGCGTCTAACACAATCTAATTATTATCGTTACCGTGTAACAGTGTCATTTATGGGGCATTTTTTCACTCTACCTTGATGGAATTAAGATATAAAATTATCTATAAATAACCGTTTAAACCTTGTCATATATACGTTATAGCGTGGTTTTAAGTGTGTTTTTTAAAGGGTGTCGTCAGGGTAATAAGTTAGTGATTGTGAGTTTTTTTTCTGTTTTTTCAGCATTTCAAAATGCCCACTACATAAGATTCTTCGTCTATTGGTTGTATTCCTGTTGACCTTAATAGGATTAGGGTCAATAAAGTCAGGAATGTGGATACACATCGCTTTACGGTTCAGCTTATTTAGAGCCTTGATAGACTTCCAGCGAAAATACAAGAATATACTGCCAACCAAAATGGAAAGAGCAGTAACCCCAATTATGATGTGAATGACATTTGTCATGTTGTTCTCTCGTTTAGCTGTATGTATGTGCCTTTTTAGATGGGACGTGTGGGACTTTTGGGACGTGCATAGATAAGATATTGATTATATATAAAAAACATACGTCCCACTCTATAATAAATACGTCCAAAATATCAGTATGATACTTGGGACACAATGGGACGTATATTAAATGACGTCCCACACGTCCCATCTATGTCCCACATTTAAAAACCATATAATTTAATTAATGGGACGTTATAATATTTATATATAACAATGTATTACATTAAAATATATTGATAACGTCCCACACGTCCCATCTTAAAAACGCTATTTTAGGATTCATCATCAAAGCTGTGCATGACATCAGCCTTAAAGTGCATCATTCTCGGGCGGCTGCCATCGGGTAATTTTCCGCCCATGCGCTTCACTACTCGTTCATCTTCACCCAGTACAAGCCATCCATTTGCTTTAAGTACCTTTTTGGCGGTGGCTTCATTGATTCCGATACACATTTCCTGTTTAAACATAGTGCTTGATACAAGGTAAATACGCTCATCAGAGTCATAGTAGCCGACACGGTTGTGAATACGTGGTCTAATCACTTCACCATCAGGATGGCGGATAACGGTTAGGCTTTCAAAACGGCTTGTCCCATGTGCTTCAAAGAATGCCTTGAAATGCTCCAGTATCTTGGTTTCCTCAATGTTTTCGCCGTTGCCCAGTGTGCCTAGCCAAGTATTAAAACATTGCCCTACAGCGTCAAAACTTCGCCCTTGCTGCCATCCCGTGATGCCTGCCTGTGTTGCTAGTTCGCCTGCAACTGCCACCAGTGCAAAACGGCGTAATACTCGCACCGCTTGGCTGTTTTTGGTGGCATGTTTGGCTATGAAGTCATCGAGCATGGATTGTGCTTGTAGCATCAAGTCATCTTTGTTTGCGGTCAGATATTCAAGCCACTTGATGCCTGCATGTCCGTAGTGTTTAGCGGATAGCTCATTAATGCGGTTGCCAACATCACTGGAGCTATTGCCATAATTGATACACTCAAATACGCCGCATCCTTTGCCTGAATCACTGGGAATATGAGCAAAGCGGAGCAATAACCCTGCATCCATTTCAATACCGCCACGTCTCAAATGATCTTCCAGTGCAATTTCACCTGTAGAGGTGTACATCAGATTGAATTGCTTATTTTCTCTATTTTTACCCGATTTACTGCCCCGTGCTTTACCTTGTGCGCCTGTCAGCATATAGACAATATCCGACACGGCTTTCGGGACTGCCTGCCGTAGTTCATCGAGATTGAGATAATTGTCATTGCGGAGTTCTGCATCATTTTCTAAAGCGTTGTCAGTAGTGCGCCATGACTTCGACACGTCTTTCGGTCTGCCCCATACGCTACAAGCTGCCTTTGTAATCGTGCTTTTGCCATCGGTTGAAGTACCGTAAATATGAAAGCCGCCGCTTTCTATATCTAGTGGTGTCACCAATTGCCCCGAAAATGCACAGGCAAAGGACAATACAGCAAGGGCATGAGGTTCAATCAATCGGCTTAATTCTTGCCATCCCTCAAGCGTTCCCATAGTGCTGTAAGGGTCTTTCATCTCGCTATTGAATAACAGTTGTTCATCGTCTTGGTTGCCATAGGTGCGGTTGGTGGTGACAAAGGTATTGCCATACCATCCAGTCCGATCTACACAACGGAAACGCTTCTCGATGGGGTAGTCTTGAATGTAGTTGATGAATACATTTTTCTTGTAGGTCTGACGTGGTGGCATTAATCCATGACTAGCAATCAACTTTAAAGCGTCCTGTGCTTCACCCATGAAATGCTCATAAGGGATAATCAATGTATGCAAAGTACGATCTTTATCATGGAACTGAATAACACGTTTCCAGTTGTCATTTTTAAGACTTCGAGCTTCCCCCAAAATAATCAAAGCATTTGAAATGAGTATTTTGCTCTGTTTGGTTTCGCCGTTCTCGTCCTGTTTTTCCTTGATCTGATATAAACCGCTTTCCAATACATGCAACCAAGAACCATCATCCATTTTGAACGGTTTGGCTAAATGTCCTTTGGGTGGGGCTTTGGCTTGTTCAACTGCCACCTGAATCATGCTATCCAGTTCATCCTGTGGCATCGCAAAATTAGGCGGTTCAGGAATAAACGCCATTTTGACATCAAGGTCAGTATAACGGCGTTGTATGTCGTCCTGTTGGTGTACTGGGGCAATCACACACAGGTCAGGATGTGCTTTAAGCAAAGTTTTGAGTTGATAGGCTTTGATCTTGCTATCACTATATGGGGCATAGACTGGATATGTCGTTTTAAATGCAAGGTGAATATCATCAGTCACGAGCAATGGTAATTCATTTAGCTTTGACCGATTGAAATACAAGCCACCACGACCAAAAACAATATCCTTGAATCCCTCAATTGTTGGATTGGTAAATACCGCACCTGTAGGCTGTAGGTTTTCGTCAAAAAGATCAAAAACCGCCAAACCATATAGGGCGTTATCATCAGATTCACCATACTGGGTGGCGTTCTCAATCAATGAACGGCGGATTTCTATAGAACAACCGCCCATCATCTTAACCATTGCACCGTGTAGCGGATTGTTGTTAAATAATAGGACTGTATGTTCTTCAAGTGCTTCAACAATTGAATTGCTTGCATCATTGCCCACTTCCTCAAGTGGGCTTTGTTGTTTCTGAGGGGTAGCATTTGATATGCCACCCTCAAGCATATCGGGCACGGTATCCCATGAGGGTTTTATATTCATTTATTGCCCCCTTTTGTGTTCTCCCATTCTTGTTCGTATTGTTCTGACATTTCTGCATGGTAGCTATGATGCTCCTCTGCTAGGTAGCTGTACATCTCCAGTGCGGTTTTTAGTTCATCGAAGTGGCATGAATGTATGCCTTGTTGCTGTAAGTCCACACTTAACTTGATGAAGTCACGGTGGACTCGGTTTAGTGCGCTTTGCATCCAGTTCATATCACATGCAGCCAACGACTGAATGACGTGCATGTCGCCAGCATCGTATTTTTTAGGTGCATTTGTAGAATTGATTTGATTAGGCATGATGATTGCCTCCTAGTAATTTTGAGTTTTGAGAAATTTCACCATGTTTAAAACTGGTGAGGGGCATCACTCTCGGTCTACTAGAACCGCCCGACATATTCACCATTGCTGACTTATTTTGTCGTGTCTGCCCCTCATAGAGGGAGTACAGCCTTGTTTGTGTAGCTGAAACACTTGCGCCTGTTTTCTGCACAGCTTGAGAGGCTAGGCAAAAATTAAGCACAATAAAACCACAATGACGTTGTGGGGTGACGCTAGTAGATTTTGAGAGGTCTACAGCATAAGCGGAACGTCCACAGCTTGCAATAATAAATATCGCCAGTAGCCATATTAGAATCAATTTAAAAAGGTTTGAATAAAGTTCTTTCATACTGCCACCTCTGCCAATTTGTCGAACAAGGTCTTTAAGCTGCCATAGTGAAAAATCACAACATCCACCGCATCTGGATTTTTCATCAACTTTTCATGTGTTGCTAAAAGTTCCAGCTCTGCACCGTCCACCACATCAAGCTCCACAAATACCATTGCTTCATCATTCACAAATATGTGGGCCTCTGTTTCTGCTTCTCTCATTGGTCGGTATGAAGCAAATACAAAATCTTTCATGATGCCACCTCTCGGACAAGTTCATAACGTGCATGAGTTCCTTTGCTATTTAGGTTTGGTTCGTTATGGGTCACGATTTCAAAACCCTGCTTTCTTAATCGGTCAATGACAGCCGAAAGGCGGTAACAGTCGCATAGCTCTATGGCTTCGGCTTGGCTTATGGTTTTGCCTTGTTGGAGGTGGTCTAGGATGACAGTTTGATGGTTCATGTTTAAGCCTCCAGTCCTTGCGCCTGCATCCATGCCTGCACATCAGACAAACGCCATACTGTGACGTTGCCTAATTTAATTGGTTGAGGAAATTCACCTTGTTTCACCCATTGCCATATCGTTTTGTCAGATACGCCTAGAATACCCCTAGATGCTGGACGTGCTGATATACGCTTGGTTTGCCCTTTGCACTTGCCTGCTTTATGGGTTTGGATACGCTCCTTACGTTCAGGGAAATTGGCAAGGTCTTTGATGCGTAGGAAAGCATCAGGGTTTTGTAGACTGGCTATTGTCATAGATTCACCTATCAATTAAATGATTCCCCTGTCAGTTCGTGGCAAGGGTTGATAGGTGTAGTTTGTTATTGTTTTTTATTAATTTGTTCTAGTTAGAATAACTTTCATTCTAGTTAGAAAACTTTCATTCTAACTAGAATTATGTGTCCATTTTGTGGTCGTATCTTTACTTGGTAACTCCATTCCATTTGCTTGTGCATGAGCATCCAACATATTAAACGCTGTATAAGGCTCGCTTGGTAGCCGTGCCATATCTACTAAGACAGCAATGATCTTTCTAACATTGCCTCGTTGTCTTGAATGAGGTATTTCTTGTTCAGGTGTTAGCTCGGATTCAGGTTGATTAATTTGGATTTCAACTTGTTCATTGGGCTGTAATGCTTCTAGCTCTTTAATGCGTTCCTGTAATTCAACCACTATTTTATTTTTATCTTCATTCTCTTGTCTAAGCCGTGCAATTTCAGCATTTAGACTTTCAATGTTTGGGTCGGTTTGTTGGATGGTTGGATTTCCACAGCCTATAGGCTCTTGTATTGGTAGATTGTCGTTAAAACCTGGAATCACACAAGTACGTTCAAAGAGAAATTTCTGTAATGATTCTCTTGGTATCATGCCATCAGATTCTATATCTAATTTATTTGCTCTAATGGCATTCTCAATTATTTTTACTGCCTGAATATGCTCTGCATAACGCCAAGCATCATAGGTAAAGTCACCGCTATCCACGTATGCTTGTATTTTTTCTGGCTCATCTAACGAAATAAAGCAGGCCGACTCAACAATAGTGAAATAATCATTCATTGCCAAAATTTTAATATGTAAGGGTATTTGATTATCCGATTTTTCTATTTCGATTGCTTCTTGTATAGGTTCACTTGATGCAACAGTATCGAAGCTAAAGTTTTCATCAATAGCTTGTAGTACTGCCAATAGTTCAGACTTTTTAAAAGCAAATTTACTGTAATCCTGTTTATCGAAAGGATTAGAACGGTAAGTCATTATCCAAGTCCTCCGCCTCACGTTTTTCTATTATTTTGTTTACTAAATAATGAATTACTTCTAGTTTTGCTTGGTCACTGGGGTTAGGGGCTTCCATAAAGGCACCATTATATTGATTCTTTAAAATGACTGGCATCCAGCTTTTAAAATCATCTTTTTTATAGATACTTGGTGGTTCGTCCGCCCTGCCAATAGCTAAATTTAATAACTGCACAGCCTTAGATATGTCCTGATTCGCACCTAAGTGATGATGAATAGAATCTATAGCGTCACTGATACTTATGTATTCAGCATCTTCATTTGTTAAGAAATCCAAAAGAGAAATACTACTTTTATTCTTTTTATTAAAACCTTGCTCTTTATTTTCAAACTTAGCTTTCCAGCGATTAAAGGAGCGTTTATTAATTAACAGTAAGCCTCTGCCATATAGTTCCATAACGGGGTCATCGAAGGATTTTCCATCATTACGCGTATATTCTATTTGTTGGTTTTCACACGCGCCTAAGATAGCCAATTCTTTTATTTTCTTGCAGGACTGATCTAGCTTGCACCATTCATTTAAAATATCTGAAAGCCTTAACCATTCAGCAGATTCTAAATACTGCGAACAATCACTATTATTAAAGTTATACATTATGCCTCCCACAGCATTCCCAAAAGATACTAGATCAACATATTGGGTATATGCTTTCGGATGCCTCCTAGACCTAGCTCATCCAGTATATTAAACCGCTTAGGTAATGGCTAGGTATGGAAAGTATTAGCACGGCGTTATTTGTCGTCTATATGTTATGCGGTCTTATGCTTAGGGAATGGAATGACATTCTGTTTTAAACTATCGAGATAGTCCGCCCATTGCTGCATCATCTTTTTACGCTGCGCTATAAACTTAGTACGGTTGTAGGCTGTACCCAAGTTATCAGCGACCTTGTGAGCCAATTGATGCTCAATAACGCTTACAGGGATGCCCATTTCTTCATTAAGAATGGTTCTAGCCATTGCCCTAAAACCATGTCCTGTGATTTCTTCCTGTGTGTCATAACCTAAACGGCGTATTGCTGCATTGATTGCGCCGTCACTCATAGGGATTTTATTGTTTCGGTAGCCAACAAATATATGTTCATGCTGACCTGTTAAGCATTGCAGTTCTTTTAAAATCTCGATTGCCTGTTTTGACAAAGGTACAATATGGTCCTGTTTGGTTTTGGTAATGAAGTAACGCCATTCCTGTTTATCAAAGTCTATCTCGCTCCATTTGGCTTTCCTTAATTCGCCAATTCTCACAAAAAACAAAGGTGCTAACTTAAATGCACTTTTTACAACAAGTGTTGTATTGGGAATGTCATCTATTGCCCTTAAAAATTCGCCCACTTTGCTTGGGTCCGTAATCGCTGCAAAGTTCCTTGTTTTTACGGGGAGTAATAAACCGTGTAATGCTTGGCTTGGGTCGTTTTCATTTTTACCTAATGCCATGCCATATCTAAATATCTGCCCACATTCCTGTAATGCTCGTTTGGCTGTATCAGGTGAGCGTCCCTCAATACGTTTAATCACGCTCAATAGATCAGGTGATTTAATACTGGCAATATCCATTGCGCCGATAAACGGAAATATATCCGCCTCTAAACGTGCTTTGGTTTTTACACTGGTGCTTGCTGCCCATGTCTCTACTTTTTTCCTATACCACTCCATTGCCACATATTCAAAGCTATGCTCGCCGTTTAACTGGGTTAGGTTGCTCTTTTTAGCTTGGTTAGGGTCAATGCCCTCACTCAAGTTCTTTTTTGCTTCTGATAGCTTAATCCGTGCATCTGCTAGCGATAGATCGGGATAACTCCCCAAAGTGAGTGAACGTTGCTTATTTTGGTATCGGTAGGCATATATCCAAGTCTTACGCCCAGTCGGGAAAACATGCAGTTGTAGCCCGTTGGTATCGCTGTATTTATCAGGCGTTTTTTTATTGGGATTGGCTTTAATTCGTCTTAGCTGTGCATCAGTCAACATAAGGCTTTCCCCCTTATTTGTTGGTATAAAATCTAGCGGACTGTTGGTATGAAATTAGGGCATTTGTTGGTATTAAATTGTTGGTATTGTTTTATACCAACAAAAATACCAACAAAGTATAGGTGATTAAGGGGGATGGATGGTAGTGGCTAGGGGTATAAAAAAAGGCTTAAACCTTTATGATTTAAGCCTTTGGTAGTGTCTAGTAATATCTATTCTTATCAATTTGGTGGCGGGACCCAGGATCGAACTGGGGACACACGGATTTTCAATCCGTTGCTCTACCGACTGAGCTATCGCGCCAATGGGGTGTATTAAGCCGTATCTCAGCTCAATAGTCAATAATTATCATGAGCTTTTGATTTGATTGCCCATTTTTCACGCAATCAATTTTGGGTAAAAAAAATCCCCGATGGGATCGGGGATTGAAAATACAAATTATGGTGGCGGGACCCAGGATCGAACTGGGGACACACGGATTTTCAATCCGTTGCTCTACCGACTGAGCTATCGCGCCAAAGTGGGCGTATTAAACAATATTTACACACGTGCGTCAAGCAAATTTGTGGATTTTCCTATCAAACGTCTAATTTTACTGCAAATCGCAAACCAATTAGACTTGAATTCTAGATTTTGCCCAAATGCGATAAACAACGATGAATTGCTCCACAACCTGGTTCAAAATGCTTTACACCTTGTTCCTCTTCTATACGGCACACTTCTTCAACCAAACGCTCTGCAACCCCACGTCCACGATTGGATGGATGTACAACAATATATTCTAAAACACGGCTTTCACCTTGTCCTGTTGCCCAAATTGCACCTATAATTTTGGTATTAAATTCAGCGGTATAAACTGTGGTATATTGCTGTAGATTTTGCGCAAGTTGCTCCATTGCATCTTGCCCATCACCAAACTCTGGGCTGGTATCGTAGAGTCGCTCGAGCTGAGTACGAATTCCTAGATTATCTAGTGTACTGTAAGCATGTACGGTAATAGGCATTGATAAACCCTCCTGAGCAAACTATGATGCTGTCACTTTTTCGTCACAGCGAAACTATCGGTTTTTAATTCTATCATTTTTAACGTTTTTTGAGGAACGTGTCCATGACGCAACGTATCAGTGAAGTGGTAAGAAACACCAACGAAACCAAAATTCGAGTTCGTCTCAATCTCGATGGTACGGGTCAAGGCACACTCAACACTGGAGTTCCATTTTTAGACCATATGATTGATCAAATCAAGCGTCATGGTTTATTTGATATCGATATTCATTGCGATGGTGACTTAGAAATTGATGATCACCATACTGTTGAAGATTGTGGAATCACCTTGGGGCAAGCATTTGCACAAGCTTTAGGTGATAAAAAAGGCTTACGTCGTTATGGGCATTTTTATGCACCACTTGATGAAGCACTTTCTCGTGTTGTGGTTGATCTATCTGGTCGTCCGGGTTTATTTATGGATATTCCATTCACTCGCGCTCGTATCGGCACGTTTGATGTCGATTTGTTCTCTGAGTTTTTCCAAGGTTTTGTCAACCATGCGTTAATGACCCTTCATATTGACAACCTGAAAGGCAAAAACAGCCACCACCAGATTGAAAGTGTGTTTAAGGCGTTGGCTCGCGCATTGCGTATGGCATGTGAAATTGATCCACGTGCAGAAAATACCATTGCTTCGACCAAAGGTAGCTTGTAATGACACGTATTGCTTTACTTGATTATGGTATGGGTAATTTACACTCTGCAGCAAAAGCTTTAGAGCATGTGGGTGCAACTGTCGATGTGACCAATGATCCAAAACTGATTGCTAAAGCAGATAAAATTGTATTTCCTGGTGTAGGTGCTATGCGTGATTGTATGCAAGGCATGCATGAAGCAGGGATCGATGAAGTGGTACGTCAAGCCGCGTTTAACAAACCTGTATTAGCCATTTGTGTCGGCATGCAAGCACTACTGCAAAGTTCAGAAGAAAATGGCGGTGTCGATGCCTTGGGTATTTTTGACGGTGTTGTGAAACACTTTCCAGAAATTCCAAACTTGAAAGTACCTCACATGGGCTGGAATCAAGTCCATCAACTTGATCCAAGCCATCCGATGTGGAATAACATTGAACAAGATGCACGTTTCTACTTTGTGCATAGTTACTATGTAGAACCAAAAGATCCAGCGATCACGGCAGCAACTTGTGATTATGGCGTGAATTTTTGTACGGCGATTCACAAAGACAATTTGTTCGCGACCCAATTCCATCCTGAGAAAAGTCATACCGCTGGTTTGCAGTTGCTGAAAAACTTTGTGGAATGGAATATTTGATCATCCACACGACTTTAGTTTTTGATAATAAAGCCAATTTTAAGTTGGCTTTATTTTTTTTAGTTTTATTTTCTATTTATTTACCTTTATTTTTTGCATATCATGCAAATGTTTTGAATAAAAATCAAACAACACGTTGTTTCAAAATTAATTTTAAAAAATCAGTGACTACAGGAAAATAATATGTCATCTAGTTTTCAAGCAAATGATTCGGGTTTGAGTGCAAATGGGCGTTTTGGCAGACTATCCTATCTAGGATGGAACATGTTACTTGGCTTGTCTTTAGTATTGGTCGGTATTATCGCTGCAATATTAATCCCTAGTTTTTATAGCTCCTCAACAGGTACAGGTGCTCTCTTTTACATATTTGCTGGTTTTTTTATTATTCTTTATATCGCTGTCATCTACTATAGCTTTATTTTCTCTATTCGCCGTTTGCATGATAGAAATCAAACAGGTTGGTTATCTCTTTTAATGCTAATACCACTTTTTAATTTATTCTTTTTTATTTATTTAAGCTGTGCAAAAGGTGATGATAATTCAAATGATTATGGCTCACCACGTATAACAAAAGGATGGGAAAAAGTTTTAGCGTGGATTTATATTATTCTCTTCCCAATTAGTATTTTAATACTCGCGGCGACTGCTATTCCAGCGTATCAAAGTTATATACAGAAAAGCCAGCAACTGCAATTTGAACAACAACATTCTTATACAGAATAAATATTTCACTTCATTAAAAAGCCAAGTTGTATCACTTGGCTTTTTCATTGCCACAAAACCGTTTAAGCTCAACCAAAAGTTTTGAGTTTCAGAAATGGAAATGCAGCAAGCAACAGCTCATTTAAGCAAAGAACAAATCCGTGCATTACCTGCATTTCAAAATCTAAGTGCTGAAAATATTTTAGTGATTCAAACACTCGAACAATGCATGGCAATTCAAACTGAACTTCACGCCATTGCTGTGTTCGGATTTGATACCGAATCTAAACCGACCTTCAAAGTCGGTGAGAAATCTACAGGCCCCCATTTAATTCAACTTTCAACACATGAAAAAGCCTATCTGTTCCAAGTAAAGCCTGACATTCTTAATTTCTTAAAGCCTATTTTAGAAAATGAACATCAACTCAAAGTTGGTTTTGGTTTAAAAAATGATGTGAGTAGTTTTCGCCGTAAAGGGATTGAACCCAAATCACTGATTGAACTTTCCAAGAGTTTTTCGAGTTTTGGTTATAACTCTCAAGTCGGTGTACAAACTGCGATTGCTCTACTTTTCCAACGCTATTTTGTCAAAAACAAAAAAATCAGCACTTCAAACTGGTCTGTCAAACAGCTAAGTCCTCAACAAATCAATTATGCTGCCGCCGATGCTTATGCCGCATTGTTGATATACCAATACCTATATCATCAGCAGTTACTACCTCCTCAAATTCAACAACAAATAGTAAGAATACTTCAAGGTTCAGCAGACAAGGCTTAGCGATTGATCAATACTTTGTTAATATGTAGCCAATTTAAACTTTATGATGACGCTAGGAGCGAAAGCATGCTAATCATCCCTGCAATTGACCTGAAAGATGGTAAATGTGTTCGTTTAAAACAAGGACGTATGGAAGACGATACCGTTTTCTCTGATGATCCTGTCGCAACTGCACAACATTGGGTTGATGAAGGCGCACGTCGTTTACATTTAGTTGATTTAAATGGTGCTTTCGCAGGTACGCCAATTCATAAACCTGTGGTGGAAGCGATTGCACGTGCACAACCAGAACTTCCAATTCAAATTGGTGGTGGTATTCGCTCACTTGAAACCATTGAGCACTATTTGGAAGCAGGCGTATCTTTCGTCATCATTGGCACAAAAGCAGTAAAAGAACCTGAATTTGTTGAAGATGCATGCAAACGCTTTGCAGGTCATATCATTGTTGGTATTGATGCCATCAATGGTATGGTTGCGACAGATGGCTGGGCAAATGTAACTGACGTGAAGGCAACTGATCTTGCAAAACGTTTTGCAGATGCTGGTGTTTCAAGTATTGTGTATACCGATATCGCACGTGATGGCATGATGCAAGGTGTTAACGTTGAGCAAACGGTTCATTTAGCACAATACTCTGGCTTACCTGTGATCGCTTCAGGTGGTGTGACCAATCTGGATGATGTTCGCAACTTAAAAGGTCAGCAAGGTATTTTAGGTGCAATTACAGGTCGCGCAATTTATGAAGGCACATTAAACCTTCGTGAAGCACAGCTCTTGTTGGATGATAATCGTCTTTAATTCAGTACAAAAGAAGCTATCTTTTCGGTAGCTTCTTTTTTATTTAATACAACACATTACGAATAAATTTTAATACGCTTGTACCACGATTAATATAACGATAGCTCACATCACTTTCAAAAAGCATTGACTGACCTGCGCAAATCACACGAGTTTCATTTTCAAACTCAAGGCTTAACTCACCTTCTAAAACATAAATGAGTTCTCTCCAGCCGATTGGATCTGCATCAGCACAATATTCCTCTCCTACCGCAAGTGACCAATTCCACAACTCAGTTTGGGTATGTGTTGGTACAGCAGCCAAAAGAGTAGCATGGCTGTCTTGAGCTTTTCCTTGCCATGCAAGCGCATTCACAATTGCGTTTTCACTAAGCTCAGGATTACTCACAAGTCTTTTAAAATCGACAGCCAAAACAGCAGCAATCGCATCTAACTTGGCTAAACTAATATTTACTTGTCCTGTTTCCAAGGCAGCAATAGTCCGCCGACTCACACCTGCCCGATCTGCTAATTCTTGTTGGCTGAGTTGTGATTGATCGCGGAAATAACGAATATTTTTTCCTACATATTGCAGAACAATTTCAGCTTGGCTCATTTACATTCGTAATCAAATTAATTTAAGTGCAATATATTGCACAAAACTATAAAATAATACAATATGTGCAATATATTGCACTCTCATATTAGGTTTGTTATTGTGACAACTTTATCTCAATCTCCCAAAGCAGCTCAATTTGCACTTATTTTCATTACCATGATTTGGGGTGGAACATTTCTAGCGGTGCAATACGCCCTGAATTTTAGTAGCCCTATGTTTTTTGTGGGCTGTCGTTTTGCTATCGCAGCCTTGGCGATTTTTTTAATCTCAATGAAATCAATGCGTGGATTAAATCTAAAAGAGGTTTTAGCAGGAACGGCGATTGGTACCGTGATTGCGATTGGTTATGGCACCCAAACCATTGCATTACAAACGATTTTAAGTAGTGAATCTGCTTTTCTAACCGCACTGTATGTACCTCTCGTCCCAATTTTAATGTGGGTTATTTTCCAAAAAAGACCTTCTCTCATGACATGGTTAGGGACAGCACTCGCTTTTATTGGACTAGTTCTTTTAACTGGCAATGGTATCTCCAATATCAGTCTAAGCTATGGACAAATGCTTACATTAATTTGTGCTTTTGTGATTGCACTTGAGATTATTTTGATTGGTTATTTCGCAGGAAAAGTTAATTTAAGACGAGTCACCGTTATTCAATTGGCTGTTGCATCATTCTTATCATTTGCCAGTATGCCATTGGTTGGCGAACATAATATTCCTAGTTTTTCATGGCAATTAAGCATTCTAGTGATTAGTTTGGGTTTAGCCAGTGCACTGATTCAGTTTGTGATGAATTGGGCACAACGAATGGTCGATCCAACCCGCGCTGCAATTATTTATGCAGGTGAGCCTGTTTGGGCAGGTGTGTTTGGAAGAATCGCAGGCGAGCGACTGCCTTTACTGGCATTGCTGGGAGCTTTAATGGTGGTTCTGGGGGTGTTGGTCAGTGAGTTAAAATGGAACAAGCCTAAACAAAAAGAGCGCTAAAAAGCACTCTATGCTGCTAATGACTCTTTCTTTTTCATTAACATACACGAATGCACATGTTCAATAATCATGGTTGATCCAATTTATTGATACATTGGCTTATTATCATTTAATGCGATTAAACCTCGAATTGCTCGATATACAATCCACACCCATGCAGCAAAAATCACTAACCCACAAAATATCGTACTTGAGAGTGCGACACCTGCAAAAGCATTGGCATTATCGCCTGTAAAAAACAGAAAGAAAAAAGGGATAAATGCAATGATATTCCAAGCCAAATACCACCAAAAGGTACGAATTTGCCAAGTAAAATGACTCTCAAAAATTGAACCTTGCACATCACTACGCTTTACATAGTTAATAATCAAAGCAATAATCGCCAACAAACCACCACTAAAAATCGCAATGATATAAAGTACATAGAGAACCAAAGTTAAGGTACGGTTTGGATCTTGATCAACGGAATAATTCATTTTTATTTATCTCCAAAAACTCCCCTCCCAATCAATAAAACACATTGAGTGGAGAAATTAACCAACATATCAACAATATATGAAAGACTATGGTACAGAAATAAATCTTACGAAACGGTTGTTTTTGTGTTTTATGTCTCAGTTTTTGCTGAGCAAGCCACCCTCCACACCAACCACCCAAAGAGTCCACGATATGCAAAGTCTGCTCTGGAACACGGCGATTTCCCAATTGTGCTGCTTCTTTATCTTGCGCATACAACCAATAACTAACGACATTCATCAGGCTAACAAACAGCAAAGTATACTGCGGCAGCAATTTACTAAAACTTGCAATCAGCATAAATACAATATAAATCACAATACCAATCTGCATCGCTGACCAACGCTTGGCAGATGTCGGCTGAGCAGGTTTGCTGCGATGTCCAATTACTTGTGATGCTTTTAAATAAGTTGCTTGCTGAGCGCGATAACGACCGCGCTCATCCAAAATGACCACATATTCCAAGGCACACCCCACAATTGGACGCGGCCCTGTGCGAGCAAAGTCTTTGATATGGATAAAAACACGATCTTTATGTGCATCATTCGGTTGAATAAAGCCATAGCCTTTATCATCGAACCATTCAACTAAACGCCCTTGATCTCGCATATTCCTACCCTAAACCTAAAACTTGTTGTAAACGGTTTTGTAACATCATGCGCATTTCCATAGGGTCTTTTTGTGAAATATCTTCACCTGTCCGCCCTTCTACTGCATTTTTCTGTGCGACCTGTAAACGCATACACCAAAAACGACAAGCAGCCATTGCTAGAAAAATATCCAGACAAGCCAATTCATCTTGTGTCAATGGACGAATGCTTTGATAAGCACCTAAGAATGCCTCAGCTTTTTCTATATCCAAATGGGCTTGTGGATAAGCTGTACAGAAGTCATTGATACTAATCGCAATATCAAATAGCCATTCATCTTGATTGAGTTCATAAAAATCAAGAATACCTTGTAATTGATCTCCCTGAAACAAGGTATTATCCCGAAATAAATCAGAATGAATAAAGCCTATTGGTCTGTTTGGATATGCTTGCGTAATCACTGTAAATAAGTGAAAGACCTGATTTAAAAGTTGTTGATCTGCTTGAATCAATTGAGGACGTAATTGGTTTGCTACTTCAGACCAGTATTGATGATTGCGATTAAAATCACGTTCCAAAGGAAAGCCCTGCAAAGCCAAATGCAATTTTGCCTGCGCTTGAGCAATCGCCTGTACTTGTTTAATACTGGCTTGTTCAGGATGTTCACCCATCAAACGAGGTGCAATCTGAGCAGGTTTATCTGCAATGCTATGAATGGCCTGCCCATTGTATTTTAAGGGCACCGCCACAGGTACGCCTGCCTTACCCAAACGATCCAGTACAGGTACCAGTTCACCTGCTCCCTCAGCATCTAATTCTTCAAAAACCGTTAAAACATAGTGTTTCTGTGATTGATCCACCAAAAAATAATTGGTGTTTTGAATACCGCCCTGGATTGGAATCAGGTCAATGATCGCTAAACCATAAGGCTCAGCGAATGCTTGAACTTCTTCTAAACTCAACGGGGTATAAACCGACATGGAAAACCTGCAAAAAATAGCTGTGAAGTTTGATAGAATACCTTTTCCCTCCATGAAGGTGTAGCACCCCTTTCTTTATTGGCGATTTTTTGGAAAATTTTATGCTCGCAAAACGTATTATCCCTTGCTTAGATGTTGATAATGGTCGAGTCGTCAAAGGCGTTCAATTTCTTGATATTCGTGACGCAGGTGACCCTGTTGAAGTCGCACGTCGTTATAACGAACAAGGCGCCGATGAAATTACCTTTTTAGATATTACTGCTACCCATCATGGACGCGATACGACTTACCGTACGGTAGAACGTATGGCTGAAAGCGTGTTTGTACCTTTAACTGTAGGTGGTGGTGTCCGTAAAGTTGAAGATATTCGTTTATTACTAAATGCGGGTGCTGATAAAGTCAGTATCAACTCGGCAGCAGTATTTACGCCTGAGTTTGTTCAAGAAGCTTCTCAACGTTTTGGCGCACAATGTATTGTGGTCGCAATTGATGCGAAAAAAACTGGCGAAAATAAGTGGGAAATCTTTACCCACGGCGGTCGTAAACCGACTGGGATTGATGCGATTGAATGGGCTGTCAAAATGGCGGACTTCGGCGCTGGTGAACTGCTGGTAACCAGTATGGATGCCGATGGAACCAAAGCAGGTTATGACATCGCCTTAATGCGTCAAATCAATGATCGTGTCAGCATTCCAACCATTGCTTCAGGTGGTGTTGGAAGCCTACAGCATTTAGCGGATGGGATATTAAAAGGCGGTGCGGATGCCGTATTAGCAGCATCTATTTTCCACTTTGGCCAGCACACCATTCCAGAAGCCAAACAATATCTGGCTGAACAAGGCATTGAAATGCGTTTGTAAGCCCTATCATAGGCGTAGCTGGGTTTTCGGTTACGCCTTAATTTTTTAAAAGAATAAAAATATGTATGATACTTTACTCTGGACTGTTATTTTGACTTTTGCAAGTTGCATGTTTTTTCTGTTTTCAATATTCACTAAAATCTAAAGATAGTGATGAACGTCACCTGCTCACAGGTTTAAGCCTGCAAAACGAGTAGGCAAAAAAATACCTTGCCTAAGCAAGGTATGGAAAAATGCGTTTATTCAACGCTAGAGGGTAACAGTAAATACAGCTATTTTGAGCAAATTCCGAGCACTTTCAATGCCTGAGCTAAGATAACGGGATAGCACATAAAAATATTGACATTAAAACCAGATTTTATTGACAATTCACGACAAGGAATCATGTTCTGGGGTCGTAAATTGTCAAAATGGCAACGTCTCTTTCGCACTTGCCGATCTGCTGTTAAGCCACCGATTCTGTTTGTTCTTCCTCAACTACAACAGGCTGCACCAGTTTTGGCTTATGCTCCACCCATTTCGCTGGAAAAACCGACTCGATCGCTTGCGTCAATGCTTTTGAAAGTGGTGCAGGTAACGGTAGACCGAGTGGATTGGCTTCTTTTAAATCAGCCGAGGACACCACACGCGTTCCCATCACATAATCAAACCAAGGACGAGTAACACACCAATTTGCATCTTGGTTCGAGTTCATGTGGTGATCATAGTGCCACGGGATTGTACGCTTCGCCCAATCAGGCTCAAGATGGGCACGGCGATGCACATAATAATAATTCCCCGCACTATAAATCGCTGCAAGCGCCATGCCTTTTGAAAAAGGATAGAACACAACACTTAGCACACCTGCGGCTACAGCAAGTGACATTAACTCATTGCGCGTACGCCAGTTGTCCAGACCCTCGACATAACAATCATCAGAAAAGCCCTGCTTGCGCACTTCACGGTGGTGTGCCCAGTGCGATTCCATCTGTTTTGGCGTTGGGCTGAAACGTGGCTTGCCTTTACGGTGAACCCCATGCAGTAGATATTTATGGGCAAACCATTCATAACCGTTTGCAATCACCAAACCTGCAACAAAACCCTTCAACATGGTTTTCTCCAAATGTTTCCTTATTTTTTTAAAGATATAAATTTTTGTAGGCGAAGTATTGACGATACGATATATTTATATTGACAAAACACGACAGAATAAGGAGTAGACAGGATGTCTCAACTCAAGAATTATACAGGCTCGGTTTATGGTGGATTAGGGCATTTATTAAAGGCTTATTGCGAAACAAAAAATATTGAAATTCCTGAGCAATTACAACAAGTCCAAAATCTTGAACGTTTTGATTACGTCGTTTGGCGTGACTTACTTGAAGATCTTAATCGTTTAAATCCCAAGATAGGTTTAGGCTTAGAAATTGCAGAGCACGTACAACCCAAACATTTAGGAATTATTGCTTATCTCGCACTATCGTGTGAAAACTTGGGCGAAGCATTGGCGCATTATCATGATTTTCATCGCTTAATTTATGATGGTAGCCCTCTCGTCGTTGAATTTAACCCACCCTACGCATCAATCCGCTGGGAAGCTCCAGAACCCAACCCAACCCAATTAACAGATGAAATTGCAATTGCGCTGATGGTGCAATTCCTTAAGTTATTTATGTCAGGTGAAGATCTCAATCTACACGAAGTGCATTTTGTGAATACCGCACCGAAAAACATTATGGTTTATGAGCAGTATTTCCGTTGTAAAGTCCGTTTTGATCAGCCTAAAACTCAGCTACTTCTACCTGTTACCGAAGCCTTTAAGCCACTTCGAACAGGCGATCACACTTTACAGCAATTGTTGCTACAACAAGCTCAAGCTTTATTGGATAAGCTTCCCAATTCCACTCAACTCGATCAACGTCTGCAACATGCAATTTTGACTGGATTACAAAAAAATCAATATCAAATCGATTTTATTGCAGAAAAATTAGGATTATCGGTAAGACAATTGCAACGCCACTTACAACAGCAAAACACCACCTTTCAAGAACGTGTGCAACAAGTACGTTTTATGCTCGCAACGGAATATTTAAAAGATCCGCATTTGAGCCTACAAGAAATTGCCTTGCTACTTTGCTATTCGGAACAAAGTGCTTTTCAGCGGGCATTTAAGCTTTGGACTGGTTTAACTCCACAACAGTGGCGAAAGAACAATACTATTTATAGTTCTTAATCAAATTGATAAGGAAACGATGGTTTCTTAAAGCATGTTTTATAGAAATGGATTTTCAATTTCTTGTTCTGGCTTACGCTCAATCTGTTCAGGCAAGCTCTGTGCTTCTAACACCATGACCACTTCGTTGATAAAACTCTGTAAAGCTTTCGCTGCCTTTAAACCTGCTTGATCTTTTGTGATTTGCAAATTGCCATATAGACTTACACAGTCCACTTGATTTTCCAAAGTCAGATCATAAATTGCCGAAGACTGATCGCCTTGTTCAAAAGGTTTAAACATCTTTTCCTCTCATTGTTCTTTTCTGTTTTAGGCTATTTGAGTTAAGCATAACCACATTAGGATGCCTGCGAAATTAGCGCAACAATTGTAAGAAATACTGAACCAATGCATCAATCAATTGCTTGATTAAAGCTTGTTTGGTTTCCTCATCAATCTGCGGCAAATTAGTCTCATCAGTTTGTATCTTCCCAGAAGAGAATTGCTGCTGTTGTGCTTGAATACTTGCCGTGGTTGCTTCTTCAGCACATTGACTTTGTCTATCCCAACTCACATAGCTAATTTCTTTATTGGCTTTAACTTGTTGTGCCGATGTAGGCAATTGATAAACATTACGCTTTTGTTGTTCTGTGAGTTGTGGAAATAAATTAATTCCTAACTTTTCTTCTAAATAGCAGATGCTCACCACTTTAACCTGTAATGAATCATTATTCGGTGCATAGTACGCCCCAATAATCCCCTGTTTAGGTAAATACACGGCTTTGTATACCGCTGTAGGAACTATTACGCCATTCCCTATGGTTTTTAAACGCTTATCTTCAAAGATCGGTCCAGTCACAACATAAGCATCTTTATGCTGTTTAGTCACAATAGAACGCACTGCTTCTTCGAGTTTACGCCAAACTTCCTGATTATTCTTCGGTGATTGTGGCACCATATTGGCTAAAGAAAAACTGTCATGTTGTGCCGCAGTGTTATTCATATCACCATTCGGTGCCATATGTCCACGATCGTACCCAGAACCACGGTAGTCCGCTAACAATGCACGATGAGCGAGAGGCACTCGTGTTTCTTCGTGAAAACTATCTTCGCGCTTGATTTTAATACTTAAACGATCTGGGGTAAGGTATTCCGCTGACCACAATGGTGTTTTTGAAATACCTGAATACATCACATTAAAATCATTAAAACACAAAGCATAACTATCTTTTTTTAGACTTTCTTTTGTAAGTAAAGGAGGAACATCTCGATAAAATTGTTCTAAGCAAGCACCATGACTCGATGGCAAAGGAATTAATTTAGAAATTTTTTCATTACCAAATGCAATCGCGAAACTGCCTGTTGCGATCAAAGCAAGAACAATTTTTCCAAAATTTTGGCTCAAAAAAGCAAATTGTGTTTTACTCTTTTTGGTTGTTTTCTTCGCCATAACTAAATCAAAATCAATATGAATGCGAAGCTTAGCAATTCCATATTCAACTGTATATTGAGATAAAGCAAAGAACGACACTTTATGTCGCAAAACTGTTCACTTGATCACCAGATAATAAAAAAGGCACTCTAAAGTGCCTTTTTTTATGTTACCTAAATTTCAATTTGACTGCCTAACTCCACAACACGGTTGGTTGGAATTTGATAGAAGTCACTCACAGGGCTAGTATTACGTTGCATTGAGATAAATAAGCGTTCGCGCCACGGAGACATACCATCTCCCACACTATGAACAATACGATCACGTGAAATAAAGAAGCTAATTTGCATCAAATCGTATTCAAAGCCTAATTCTTCGTAAGCTTGAATCAAGGCTTTTGGCACATTAGGTTCATCTTTAAAACCGTAGAAAATTTTGATGCGATAGAAATGTTCATTCAACGTTTCAACACTAATTCGCTCCTCTTGAGGAACAAATGGAACATCTTCAATCACAACCGTGACTAAAATATTACGCTCATGTAGTACTTTATTGTGCTTAATATTATGTAGCATCGCATGCGGAACAACATTAGGCGTTCCGGTTAAAAAGACTGCATCGCCAGGTACCCGATGAACATTGTCCCCAATACTTTTCACAAATAAATCGAGTGATAGGGTGTCATGTTCAAGCTTAGCAAAAGTAAGCTCACGCCCACGTTTCCACGTCATCAGGATCATAACCGCGACTGCACCGATCAATAACGGTACCCAACCACCTGAGAACATTTTTAATGATGCTGCTGCGACCAGTACGGATTCCAAAATAAAGAATGGAATAATCAACAGCATCACTTTTGGTAAGCTCCATTTCCATGCATAGTATATGAATACAGCAACCAAAATTGTGTCACATAACATGGTTAAGGTCACAGCCAAGCCATAAGCACTTGCAAGGTTTGAGCTGGTTTTAAAAATTAAAATTAAGATGACAATCGAGATCAGCAATAACCAATTCAGAAATGGCACATAAATTTGTCCTTCTTCAGAATCAGAAGTATGTTTAATGCCTAAACGTGGTAAATAACCCAATTGGATTGCTTGACGAGCTAAAGAGAAAACCCCAGAAATAACGGCCTGTGATGCAATCACAGCTGCCATCGTTGCCAAGATAATCATTGGGTACAAAGCCCAACTTGGGACTAGTAAATAGAATGGATTTTCAATCGCCGCAGGATTGCGAAGTAACAGCGCACCTTGTCCAGCATAATTTAATACAAGGCAAGGCAAAACGACACTAAACCAACCGAAACGAATTGGACGCGGTCCAAAATGCCCCATATCTGCATATAAGGCTTCACCACCTGTGACCGTCAGAACAACAGCACCCATAATAAAAAATGCTTGTACAGGATGAGTGAAAATAAACTGAATTGCCCAATGAGGACTAACCATACCGAGTACGATTGGTGTTTGCACGACGCTAATGACACCCAAGATCCCCAATGACAAAAACCAGAGTAGCGTAATTGGCCCAAAAAATTTACCAACAAACGCGGTTCCGTGTTTTTGCATTAAAAATAATGTCGTTACAATCACAATTGCAATTGGCACAATAAACGGATCAAGTACATTGGTTGCAATTGATAGACCTTCAACAGCGGAAAGTACTGAGATTGCAGGCGTAATAATACCGTCACCAAAAAATAGCGATGCCCCAACAAAACCAATCGCAATTAAATAAATCTTCTTACTATCGGATATTTTTGCTTTGCGTAGATTCAAAGCAAGTAAAGCCATGATTCCACCTTCACCATTGTTATCCGCACGCATAACAATCGCAATGTATTTAATACTGATAATCAGCATTAAACACCAAAAAATAATCGACAAGATTCCCAATACATTTTCAGGTTGAATTCCTAAGCCATGTGCAGCATGGAAGGATTCTTTCAAAGCGTACAGAGGACTGGTTCCAATGTCTCCAAACACCACCCCTAATGCTGCCAATGCAGTGGCAGGTAAGGCTGCTTTTTTTGCAGTACTTTGCATATATTGTCTTCAATATAGAACGTTATATTCCTTAATATTATCATTAGCCAAGAAGTTTTTCTGCAAATCTGTTCGACTACAACTTGGCAGTCTGCTTTTTTTTAGTTACTATCGCACACCTTGGTGAGGTGTCCGAGTGGCTTAAGGAGCACGCCTGGAAAGTGTGTATACGTTTGCGCGTATCGAGGGTTCGAATCCCTCTCTCACCGCCAAATTCGATTTTTACGGTACAGTATCGTAGTTCAAAAAGCTTGATCTTAAATGGATTGAGCTTTTTTTATGTCCAATACACTACGATGTAAAACGGTAGCATACCAACAACTATGTTGGTATATTTGTTGGTATGAAGCCTAAAAATTAATATTTGTACTCATTTTTTCTTTTTCTCTAAAAAGAATACCAACAACTGAGGTCATTGCTATGGCTAAAGAATCGAATAAATTAGATGCTAAAACAGTTAAAAATCTGACTGCAGACCCTAATCAAGATAAAAAATATTCTGATGGTGGTGGCTTATATTTACTGGTAAAGAGGAATGGATCTAAATATTGGCGAATGAACTATCGTCACCCAATCAGTAAAAAACAAAATACTTTAGCTTTGGGCACATTTGAGCAGCTCAGTCTCCAGCAAGCTAGACTCAAGCGAGAATATGCCAAACAGTTACTATTACAAGGCATCGACCCTGCTACAGAAAGAAATCAGAATAGGAATGAAAAAAAGGCAATTTTTGAAAATACCTTTGATAAATTTTGTAAGGAATGGCTAAGAAACAGAGAACTTGAAAATAAGGTGGATAGCGAAACTATTCGTAAACTGAATAAAGATATTTTGCCATTTATTGGTGATATGCCAGTGGTAAACATGACTGTTGAACAGTTGGAACGTGATGTTACCGATAAAGTTGTTGAACGCGGTGCATTGGAATCAGCACGGCGTATTAAATCCATCATGGCAATGGTTTTAAAATTAGCAGTGAAGAAGCGAATTATCACTTATAACCCAGCATATGATATTACTCTGCCCCAACCGATTAAAGGCAATCACAATGCCGTCACCGATGAAAAAGAGCTAGCTGAGTTATTACGCAAGATGTGGCGATTCACAAAAGATAATCCACGAAACCGGCTCACAACAGAGTTGGCTATGAAATTGTCAGTTTATATTTTCCAGCGCCCCAATGAAATACGCGGTTTATTGTGGAAATCGGTAGACTTTGAAAGACGACAGCTCTCATTTTTTGCTAGTAAAACCCACCAAGAACATATAGTTCCACTTTCCAGACAAACGTTCGATATTTTAAAAGAGTTACAGGACCTACGTACGAATTCACCCTTTGTATTCCCTAGCGTTAAAACAGGTAGTGAATGTATGAGTGAGGATACTATCCGACAGGGTTTGATCCGTATTGGTTTTAAAGGCAAACATACAGCACACGGTTTTAGAGCAACAGCGAGGACAATCCTTGATGAAGAGCTCGAATATCGGACAGATATTATCGAACATCAATTGGCACACGCCGTAAAAGACCCAAATGGTACTGCATATAACCGAACTGCTTTTTTAAGACGTAGACGCGAGCTCATGCAGTTATGGGCTGACTATTTAGATACCTTACGGCAAGGCGGTGATGTTTCTCAATTCAAACCAAAAAATGATGATAACAATATCATTTTATTGAACAAAACCACTGCTTAAAGTAGTACCAATCTCTGCAATATATCTCAGTAATAAATTATAATTTAATACGTTAAGCCTAGCTCGACGGGGCGAAAGTCAAATACCCAATTTGATTGGCTTAACTTAATACCTGGGTGCTCTGGGAGGCAAGAATGCAAGAAATATTTTCTCTACAGGAGATTATAGCAATTTCCGAAAACAAACTAAGCCCTAACAAAATTAAGTACCACTGTAGAAAAGATGAGCTACATCCTTGTATATATTTTGAAGGAAATATTGTTTGCATTGAGGAAGAGCGTTTTCAACCAAGTATAGACTCCAAAAGTCCTGTTGCTCATATTGAGCATATAAGCTGGTCAATGCAATTTAAAGGCTATGTTCATGCTTCAAATTTTATAAATTATATTGACCACCCAGACCCAAGAGCGGGCGATGTTTTTTTTAATATTGATAAAATAGTTGAGTTTATTACTCAGCCTACCACATATGCACCATTGCTACCGCTTTCGAGTGATCAATATCTTAGAGCGTTCCCAAGAATGATGGATGATGATATACAAGAAAAGAAATGGCTTAATGAGAGTTTAAGTTTTGAAGGAAATCCATTCTTAGCAAATGATATTGTTTTTTCATTAAATGAATTAAAGACCGTCTTCCCTACAATTTTTAAATGTAATGAAGATTCTCAATTAGAGTTAACAAAAACTGATGAAATTAATGATTTAACAAAAAAGTTGCATCAAGCACAAGAGCGAATTAAAGAGCTAGAACAGATCAATATAAGTGAATCTGAGTTCAAAAAAATTTCTACGGTGAACTCTAGATTATTAACCCTTATTGGCGCAATGCTATGTGAAAGTAATAAAAGAGGATTAAGAAGTATCAACCAAGCTGGAATAGTAAGTGAAATAGCAAATATGCAGATACCTAATTTAAGTAAAAGAGTAATAGATGAATTTTTTAGCGAGGCAAATAAGAAATTTAAACCATATAAAACAAACACTTAGGTAAAAATTAATTGCACATACAATTTCTATTATTGCATATGCAATGACGTAACATCTATATCTAAACAAACTACCTCTAACGCCGTTGCAGTACGGCACATAGTTAGGGGTTTTTTAATGTCTATACAACAACAATCTACGGCGCCGAAAGGTTTTTATCGCATGTCACAACTTGCAACTACGGCTGCACGTAAAGAACGCAAGTATACTGCTAAAGATGGCACAACTCGGCTCATCAAAGCGCGTCCTGAGCGCCAAGGCATACTCCCAATGGGAGAAACGACTATCTGGGATAAGGTCCGCACTGGCGAGTTCCCTGCTCCCATTAAGCTAACTGAACGCATCACTGCATGGCGCATTGAGGATGTCGAAGCATGGATGGCTTCCAAAGGATTGGAGGCTTAATTATGAATACCTCCCTTACTTCTCTTTTGCCTTCTCAACAAATGCTTAGTTCAGATATTTCAGCTATTACTAACATCCGCTTAGATTCTGTCAAAAGAACAATCGAACGTTTAGCTGAACGGCGTGTCATTACTTTACCACCAACGGTGGAAAAGCCTACAGCCGGGCGTACAAGCACTGAATATGTATTTTCAGGTGAACAGGGAAAGCTTGACTCAATTACTGTTGTTGCTCAGCTTTGTCCTGAATTTACTGCTGCTATTGTTAAGCGCTGGTATGAGCTTGAAAAGCGGACTCCGGCATTCGACATTAATAATCCACTACATCTTCTTAATGCTATCGAAGTGCAAGCAAAGCAGAATCTACAACTCACTTCAGAAAACAAAGTCCTCACCAAAGCTATCGAGACGATTACTCACACCGAGCACGGCGTTAAGTTCCAACAGGCATGCAAAATTTTAAATACTAAGCAGCATATTTTAGCCAAATGGCTACGTGAACATGGTTGGGATCGGTATCTTAATGATGCTCGTGCTTCAACCTACTACAGTGAAAGTCGTGGCTATTGTGAAACTAAATACTCCCATAAAGAAGGTGTAAAGCCTTCAGGTCAATCATACAGTTACACACAGACTGAGTTCTTCATATTGCCAAAAGGTATGCAGATCCTAGCTAAAAGGTTTGGGGAGCGGCCATGAATTTTCAAAATATTTTCTGTTTAAGGCTTCTCAAATCAAAAATGATCGGCTATATTGATTTTGTTCGGTGCAAAATCATCGAATTAGCTTTGGTCGGCTATGAATACACAAGCGCATACAGTCCGCTACGGGCTTTTTTTATGCGTAAAATCTCTATGCTTCTGCATCTCTATGGTGAAGCTGGAGAGGGACATCTTCGGATGTGCAGGTCTCTTGTGTACCTGTCGACCAACCCTTTTCAGCTTTGCCACCCTCACTTGGTCGTGACTGGTAAAGCTCCTAAACAAACACAAGGAGCGCATTCATCATGAACGCTAAAGTACAAATTCAATTTCCAGAACAATCAATTCCTTTTTACAGTGTCGCTGATATTATCAGTGCCTATTCACTTGCATCTGAAGCTGCCACACAACTTCGAACTTTGGCTAACCAGATCAACAAAGCAACGGCTTTCGTTAAAGCATTTGTACAAGAAAATGATAAAGCCGACTCCTCTGCTTTTGCTGAACTAGAAAATCTAATAATAATTTCCCAGCAGCTTGCTAACAGTCAAGCAGACACTTACATGCGTGAACTTAACAGACATACGCATAAGCCTGATGATCAGTACGATGCTGGTGATCTGTACGATGCATACTCATTAGCTTATGAAAATACATCATGGCTTTCTGAACCAAATAAGCATAGTTGGCTTTTATTGAATCCAGATAGATTTGAAAGTCTGGTTTACCTGGTGAGGTAATACCGGCTAAATACGCTTCTGTATGCTTTGTTAAGCCACTTTCATCGACCTTGACCAACCCCTTTTCAATCAGATCCTGCCCAGTAACGATCTGGCCAGCAATATCTTGCAGACCTCTGTTATTGAGCGAAGCAGATAAACGATATGCACCACTATCACCAGCAATTCCATTAATCATGTCTCTGGATGCATTGGCATTGCCTGCGCTGGATTTATAAAGACTGGTAAGCAAACTTAATTTGTCACCTGGTTTGGCTTTTTCCCAGAACTGCTTTAATTCAGATTGTTGCTGTGTCGAGAATGGATTTAAGGATCCTACCGTGCCATTCAATACGTTATTTGCGTGAATAGATTTAATATTCTTAGACAAAGCTGCAATGGCTTCAGGGTTACCACTTAAAATTGCATTGGTAGGTACTACCGTTAGATCCTGACCTGTCTTAATCGAGTAGGCCAAAGTGGAGTTATTTTTCTCATAATTGAGCATGTTCTCATGAGTCTTCGACAGAAGATTCAATTTCCAACTGACATCTTTTGGATTGTCCTGCGCCGTATTTTGAGCTTCTATCGTAGGTTAATTCCCCACTCTGCATTTTTAGCAGTAAATCATTATCTACAACGCTAATATCAGCACCAATCTTGGATGACTGTAATGCAAAATCAGCTTTTTCTGTTTTATCCTGTTCTTCTCTAAGTTTTTCACTGCGAGCCTCTAGTGCCCCTCCAATAGAACGACCAATTTCAGCTAAGCCCGTATTTGGTGTAAAAGTCTGCATTTGGGCTTGAGCATCAACACGCCCTTTAGATACTGGAATACGCATTATTTACTTTTCAGCCTGTTTTATTCAATAAGGCTAATTTAAAGAATAAGGAAATTCAAAAAAATGAGTAAATTAAAGCTTATCTTTTTAATTTCTCTTTAAAGATTTTTGGATACTCATTTTTTCTAAGTTAACTATTACTAAACTTAACTTAGCTTTTATTACTTCAAGTTCTTGATCAAAGTAGTACTTGTTAAGTAACCGTTTATATTTATTTTCTGGGTTCAAGTAGTGCGCCGTAATGATAAAGACATTTGGTGTTGTATTAATTAAGCTAACTGATTTTTTCATGCCTGCATAATGAATACTATTGGGTTTAACCAACCCTAATAATATATAAATTAATTCATCTAAGTTTTTTGCTATCAACTTTAGCTTATCAACGAGACAGTGATCAAAAAGCTGATTAGAATCATGATAGTAAATATCAGTTTGAAACTGATTTATACCTTGTATAACAAGACTACATAACTCTTGCGCTCGCTCAATGTCTAAACCTGTAATTGGTTCACGTAATTTAAATTTAGAAGTCATCTCTTATTCTCAATTAAAGCGAACAATACGTGGAATTTGATCATCAGACTTATTGGTCATAGTCTTCCATAAATCAATAAATAAGTCCCCGTGAACATACTCTGGTATTGAACCAGTTGCCCATGCTGTAACAGTACTACCGCCTTGTATATCAAGTACGAATGCAATCTTTTCCCCCGTCAAGTAATGTTCCTCTTTGAGCTCATTCAACATTGAAATATAGTTCGGGGCTGAATATTTTCTAACCTTTTTATTAATAAACAAATTTTCTGGGACAGAAAAACAATAAAGTTCATTAAACATAAAATTTCATCTTATGGTGCTGAATCCATTAAGAGTTAAAATATGCTATAAAAAAATGGGTATATTTCAACAAAACGCGCGCGCGCGCGAGGGAGACCGTAAAACACTATATTTTTAGTCTTTTACTCCACCACATAAAATTGCGTTGAAACAGTCGTCTTATTCTGGATCACTACCGCGAACATAATCTAATTAAATAGTGCTAAAGATAGACACTCATATAACGCTCTAATTTGCCCTACAAGCTCACAAAAATTATTGATGTACCCATTATCATTTTTTAATTTAAATCATTTACAGCTCAAGCCAGTGCAAAATTGGTGCATATATCAAGTTGCTTTTGAAGTTTATTTTTTGAATATGGAAGAAGATTTGACCTTGAATTAAGACGGTGCTCTCTCAAAAGAGAGATGATTGATTCAATGGTAGATTCATTGATAGGTTCTGCATCCCAAAAACGGGTACATTCAAAATCCCAAAAACGGGATCGTTCAAAATCCCAAAATTGGGAATATTACCGTTTTTGGAATTATCCCAAAATTAGGTACATTACCGCCCTTAATTACAACGCTGGCTAATGTCATTCTCCCACCGTTTCTAGTCGTGTAAATTTTGGACATAATCTTAAGAAGATCCTGTCCATAAAATTCAATAAGCAAAAGGCGAGACTCTTATGTTTAAACACAAATATATCATCACGGTGGAGAGTGAAACGCCACCTAGAATATGTCTTGGAGATTCAATTTACGGCGCCACAGTTATAGCATTAGAAACTGAGCAATATCCTGATCTTGTAGATTTAGCATGGCTCACTAAACGCTTTCCAATGTCTAGAGAAGCACTTTCTCAAAAATTAGAATTATTCAATGTAGGTAGTGTGGGGAAAAAGCTTTATGATCCTAATATTGTTATTTCCTTCTTAAAAACAGATATAAAAAATACAAGAGGTAGACCAAGAAAGAATTAAACAATGAAATTTCAAGATCCAAAGCTTAACACCTACACCATGTTATGTATGAGATATGTCTCACCAGTAGTACATTTAGATACTATAGTTCAGGACTTCTTCACCCATATGGATGTAAAAACAGCACGCAAGAAAGCTAATTTTCATGAACTGCCATTTCCAACATTCAAACTCGAGCAGTCCGCTAAAGCCCCGTGGATGATTCGTCTTGAAGATTTTGCTATATACCTCGATCAACAATATGCCCTCTATCGACATGATTATGATGCAATCAATTCGTGAAAAGCTAATTGTTCAATTCTTTACCAAAACATTTCATGGAGTCTGCAAGATACAGCATCAATAGGCAATTAACCTCGTATCAATTGTTCATCGTTTTATCGGCATGAGAGGCTTCTCATATTAATTGTATAAGCATGAGAAGCAAGATTTCTAAAAAGTTAAGCAAGATACTATATAAAACACTATGTATATGTTTTTTATAAATTAATTTTAATTAAGCAAGAATTACTACTAATTAAGCAAGTTTTTTAATAACCTCTATAAAAAGTCTAATTACTAATTTTTTAAGAAAGAATTCTATTCAAGTAAGCAAGTTACATTTCCACATATATATATATGTTTTTTATCAATTAATTTATAATAAGAAACAATTCTAACCAACTAAGCAAGTTTTTTAATAATATTTGTAGATCATTCTGCTATTAATAAACTTCGTTAAGCAAGGATTTGGGAAAGCTAAGCAAGCCACACCCAAAAACATATGTATCTGTTATTTATTAGATTAATTTCTATAGATGACAGCTGCGACAAGAGAAGCAAGGTATAGGTATGCAAAAAGTTATTTCTAAGTTTAATACAATCATCACAAAAGAATACTTACAACAGCAACAAGAAAATCAATACTTTGAGCGTAAAGGCTTAGGGGAAAAAGAAATTAAACCTACAAAAATTGCAGAAGAACTGATAGGTATGCTAAATGCTGATGGTGGAGTGCTGGTCTTCGGTATCTCTGATAAAGGAGAAATTCAAGATCTAAAAACTTTAGATAATCTAGATGCGTATAGAAAATTAGTTTTTGACTTTGTTGATCCTCCTTGTACGATTGAGTTAGAAGAAATTGAAATTGATGGGAATCTAGTATTTCTATTCCATGTAGAGCAAGAATTGGAAAGGGTATTCCAAAGAAAAGATAATCAAAAAGTATATTTAAGAGTGTCTGATGAGAATCGTGAATTAGACAGAGAGCGTGTTAGAAAATTAGAATACGATAAAATGATACGTCGTTTTGAGGAAGAAATCGTTAGTAATTTTGATAAAAATGATCTAGATGAAAAGCTATTAGCGACTTATCAAGAAAAATTAAATTACTCAAAAGGCAACTCTTTTGACCTATTAAATAAACGTCACTTACTAGACAAAAAAGAAGAAACATATCAGTTCAAAAATGCAGCAGTTCTTTTGTTTGCAAAAGATCCAGAAAAATACATCCCATCTGCATCAGTTAGGTATATTCGATATCAGGGCATAGAGGCAAAAGTTGGTGAGGAACATAATGTTATAAAGGATGAAAGATTTGAAAATAATATTCCTAACTTAATTGATGAGTTACGTGTATTTTTAAAAGCATCATTTAAAGACTATTATTTTTTAGATATTACAGAAGGAAAATTTATAAAGGTTCCCGAATACCCAGAGGCTGCCTGGTTAGAAGGCATTGTAAATGCGTTATGCCACCGTTCATATAATGTTCAAGGTAATTCTGTCTACATAAAACATTTTGATGATCGAATAGAAATAAGTAATAGCGGTCCTTTACCCGCACAAGTCACAATCGAAAATATAAAAACAGAACGATTTGCTCGCAATCCAAGACTAACCAGAGTACTTGAAGATCTAGGCTATGTGCGACAACTCAATGAAGGTGTATCTAGAATTTATGAGTCAATGGAAAAGTCTATGCTTTCTTTACCCGAATATAAAGAAAAAAATGGAAATGTTATTCTGACTTTAAAAAATAGAATTAGCGATCACTCTAAAACTATTGATACTTCAATTATGAAAGTAATTGAAAATAAATTTTCGAATTATAATGAAACTCAAAGAAGCATTCTATTTTATTTATTTCTAAATGGAAGTGCGACAGTATCAGAACTTTCTGCTCATACAGGGATTAATGAAAATACTATAAGAACCTATTTGAACACATTTATGAATGAAAATTTAATCGATCGACTGAGTGTAAAAAAGCGAGACATTAACGCTAAATATGTATTTAAAAAACAATAGCTTATAAAGTTTTTTTAGATAAGGAGAGAGAGTTAGTTTAATTAAAATTAGTTATAAATAGGAAATTATATTGTGCGTATCGATAAACAAGGAATCAAATACTCGATACGTGTATCCTACAGTTAACTTTTTTTATTTGTTGGTATTTTTGTTGGTACTTTTTAATATTTAATTTTTTATATACATTTAAAACAACATCTTAAATAATAATTTTGGCATACTCTCTCACCGCCAAGATTATTTCAGACGACATCCGACGATGTCTAAAAAGCTTAAATCTAAAGGGTTTAGGCTTTTTTTATGCCCAATACACTACGGCGAATAACGGTAGTATACCGACAACTTTGTCGGTATATTTGTCGGTATAAATCAGAATCAGCCAAATTTTGACCCACAAATTTCAATGGAATTAGCTTCAAATCTTAGGTTGAAAGCTATTTAAAACCATTGATTGATTGGAATTTACTGCGGTCAATTTGGGGGGAATTGATAAAAAATCAACAATCAAATTAAATTTATCTGTTTGCTCATTTTTTCGCTTGTTTTTTTAAATAGATTCTGTAGAATTCTCGCCACGTTGCCGGCATAGCTCAGTTGGTAGAGCAACTGACTTGTAATCAGTAGGTCCACAGTTCGAATCCGTGTGCCGGCACCATCAAATTCAAAAAAGGCTTAATTTTAAAGATTAAGCCTTTTTTATTGCCTAATTTTTAACTGCGCTGACCTGAATATAACGCACTAAACCATCTTGATAGAGTTTTCTACATAACTTTGCTGTCATATCAATTTTCAATTGTGCCAAGTCAAAATGTTTCCTTTCTTTTCTCTTATTTTCAATATAGACAGCAAAACCATTTAAAACAGGTTCGGAAAAATCCTGAATCTCAATCTGGGTAAATCCTTTTTGTATAAGCTTTTGTGTTAATTGTTGTTCACCCATTAAATTTTGCCAATTTACATCAGCGCTTTTGAGCAAATAACGGTATTGTTGTTTTTTTAAATTTGAACACTCTCGCCAAGCATCTGACCACATCAAATAATGAAATGCAATTCGACCTTTTGAATTCAAAACCAAAGATGTCGAATTGAGAAATGAATTCAAATCACTGTGATAAGCTGCATCTATACACAGCACTACATCAAATAAATTTAAAAGTTGCAGTGCGTTTAAATTCAAAAATGATCCACAATGAATTTGAACTTGGGCTAATTGTTTTTGAATTCGTTTGGCATATTCTGGCTGTAGCTCAACCGCACTGAGTTGTTGAATCTGATAATACCTAAGCCAATGTAAAAGACTTGCTCCCTGTCCACAGCCCAGATCTAAAACATGATCAGATTGTTTGAGTTGAATAGAAGCAGCGATTTGATCCGCTAGGCTTTGGCAAGCCTGTGGGTAATCATCATATTGGTTCTGCCAATAACCTAAATTACTCCAAGCAAGTAAAGAATCATCTCCGAGACGTTTTGCATCTATTGCATATTTATGTCCGAAAACTTTCTCAATCCATCCTTGCTTGGAGTAAGCCATATTTAATAACCCAGTTCTGGCGCAACTGAAACTTTCGGTTTAAGCCCAACGAAAGGCAATGGCGCACCTAAAATTTCAGAAATATGCATCGCCGAGGTCACCGCAGATTCTAAAATTGGCAATCCATCACATGACCACGAACCACAATAAAACACTTTACGATTGAGGTCTAAATGACGTTTTTGAATTTGTTTATTCAACGCAACCGTCTCTGAATCAACAACAGCACGCGTGAGCTGTACCTTAGAAATAATTTTCTTAGGGTCAATATCAATTACAGGGCACCAAGTTTGGAATACGGCATTTTTGCCGACTAGGCTTGGTTCGATTGAATTAATCCACACAGTGAATTGCTGGCGGCTAAAATTCCGATCCATCATATAACTTAATACTGACCAATCTTTACGGCGTTGTGGCATCACGATTGGATCGGTGTGAATAACCAAATCACCTTGTTCAAAACGGAACTTTTTCAGTAATGCAATATCATCTGCAAATTGTGGTTGCTTGAGAAAATTTTCAATGGCTGGTGTTGGTGTTGCAATAACAACTCGATCGAACAATTGGCTTACACCTTGTCCATTTTCTACCAAAATCTTATCGTCTTGTTCTTCTACTTTTTCAACAGGTGAGCCACTATGGATAGCAATTCCATCAATCAGTCGATTCACGAGTGCAGGTGTTCCCCCTTTCATTCGCAATAAAGCTTCACCTTCTGTGAGTTGGCGAATAAATTCTAATAGGGGCTTGGCTGGCCACTCACCAATCGTTTTTGGATGGCATGTGCAAATGGTATAAAGCACTGGCATTACCGTACCATGCCAGAACACTTCCTCAATATGATATTGATTCATGAACTCAGCTAGGGTGATGTCTTGATTATCTGATTTGAAAAATTGATGTACAGCTGTTTTGAGTTGTAGCATCCCTTTGACCAGACGCCAGCCATATTGCTGTATCCCTTTACGGTTATTAATAATTGGGAAATTTCCAATTCGGCTACGTGAAGTTGTTAGCCAAGTATCTGTTTTATCTTCAAATAACCAACTACAAGCCATAAATGTACGCACAGGGAACGTTTCTATTCCCAAATAGCTGGCTAAACTTAAAGTATTTTTCCAAAGTTTTGGGTTCATCACACGTAATGGTGCATCAATTAAGCCCCCATCAAAGTCTATACTGTGACTGTCCATGCCGCGCCCAGCAAGTGCTTCGAATATCGTTACGTTATGTCCTGCATCATGTAGGATTCTGGCTGAGGCAAGTCCTGCCATACCACTGCCGATAATTGCAATATCCAAAATTATGTCCCATCAGTTGATGATTTTTCTTGATTATGACTGATAGTTAACCTAAATACGGTATTAAAAAATACCATATTCTGCATTTAAGCTAAACTTTTGTCTTAATGTGTCCATTCACTTATTGTTACATTTTAACACACTTCTTATTTTAAGCTTAAATCAATGATAATATTAACTATATTGTTTTATACATTAAATAAATATACATAACATTCTTTATTTTTCCATTTTACCCTGTTAGGGACTTTGCAAAGCTGAAATTTAGCGCTATTGTGATTAAACAATAATCAGAATCGAGTCACGTAACAAACTGGATAATAATAAGTGACCTAATATTAAAACAATCAATAGAGAGCCTTATAGCGAAAGCCCATAACTTTAAAGGAGTTATGGGCTTTGTTATATGTGTCTGTATATAAGGAAAATTAAGCTTTACATGCTGCCAAATTTACCACGATTGAAATCATTGATCGCATCTGTAATCTCAGCTTTGCTATTCATAACAAATGGCCCATAACCTTCAATCGGTTCATTCAAAGGTTGACCTGTTAAAATCAAGAATTTACTGTCTTGCTCAGCCTTGATCGTAAAATCAATTTCTTCACGGCTCAGTACAACCAAGCTTGGTGCTGCAATGTGTTGAGCATCATTTAAAATCACCTCACCAGAAAGTAGCACCAACAATGTGGTATGTCCTTCGGTCACATAAAACGTGTGCGCTTGATCTGCCACAACTTTACCATCCCAAACATTGACTGGACTGAATGTTGTAGCTGCGCCAATTGTCTCTTGATATTGCCCAGCAATCACACGCAATTCACTCCCTACATCATCCAAGTGAATGCTTTGGATATCTGCTGCTTCAATGGCTTGATATTTTGCAGGCGTCATTTTCGAATGAGCTGGCAAATTTACCCATAGTTGTACCATTTCAAACAAACCACCTTGATGAGCAAATTCAGGGGAATGAAATTCTTGATGTAGAACACCACCTCCAGCTGTCATCCATTGCACATCACCAGCTTTAATTGTACCACCGCCACCACTTGAATCCTTATGTGTCACTTCACCTTGATAGGCAATCGTTACGGTCTCAAAACCGCGGTGCGGATGGGTACCCACTCCTTGTTGAGCAGTCGTTGGTTCAAAACGGTACGGCGCTGCATAATCTAAAAGTAAAAATGGGCTAATCGCTTGTCCCAAACGATCATAAGAAAACAAATTGTACACAGGGAAACCATCACCAACCCAGTGCATATTTTTATTTTGATAGATACCAAGAACTTTCTTCATTTAGTTTCTCCTATTCAGGTAGAAATTCTTTTCTTGAGACTCATTTTACGCCTTGATGATCAACGCTTATAGATATGGATTAACAACAAATTATTCCACAAACAGGACAATCTTAAATTTTATAGATAATTTAGTACTAAATTAGGGTCTGTTGACATTTGCTGTATAAAAAATGGCGAGTAAGTAAAATTCAATATTTTTTTAAAAATAAAAAAAAGAACTTGATATAAATCAAGCTCTTTTTCTTTAATAAATACAATATTTACATATTATACAAGTTAAAATGGTAAATCATCATCTAAATCAGCAGGGGCAGTCGCAGGCTGAGGTGCTGATTTTGGTGTATTAAAACCATTTCCTGCTTGTGGACTACCAGCATAATTACCTTGATTACCGCCAGCAAAACCTCCGCCCTGACCATAACCATTTTGGTTGTTGTTATAACCCGTATTTTGGTAACCACCACCTTGGTTATTGTTGTTGTTAAAACGTGGTTGATTAAAGTCACCGCCGCCTTGTTCGCTTTGTTGACGCGTATCTAACATTTGCATTTGATCGCCACGAATTTCAGTACTGTAACGCTCTTGACCGTTTTGATCTGTCCATTGACGAGTACGTAATGAACCTTCGATATAAACTTTTGAACCTTTACGCAAATATTGCTGTGCAATTTCGCCTAAACGGTTGTGTAACACAATACGATGCCATTCTGTTTGTTCTTTACGCTCGCCTGTATTCTTATCTGTCCAAGACTCACTTGTTGCAATCGAAAATTGAGTCAGGGATCCACCATTTGGAAAAGTTTTGGTTTCAGGATCTTTACCCAAAGTACCTACTAAAATAACTTTATTCACACCACGCATTAGCTGTCTTCATCCTATATATTTCTATGTTTTACTTTATAAGAGTTATGTTTAAATGGCTACCTCTTTGCCAATCAAGTGCGTTAAATCTTGTCGTCCAGCATCATCTATACACTGTTTATCGACTTTAATATAAGCAACTTGTTGTTCAGGCATCACCACGACTTCTTCAATACCACGAATTGCCAACAATTTTGAAGTCCATTCATCCGTTTGTGTCATTTGAGGTAGAGGCAACACAATTGAAGACAAATATCGAGGTTGAGCCAGCCCAAAACTGACCAACAACCAAAGTATAGCAATCCCAGAGAGGACACTCCAGCCAAGTGCAGTATTCTGTAACATCAGAAGCTGTCCACCCAAAGTACCACCAAAAAAAGCACCTAAGAATTGGCTACTGGCATTTATTCCCATCGCAGTTGCTTTAGATTGAATAGGTGCAACTTTCGATAACCAAGATGGCAATAACGCTTCCATGACATTGAAGGCGATAAAGAAAATACCAAGCCCTGCGAGCAATACATATTTCGATTCATAACCAAAAATAAGAATCAGTAAACCCACAATAATTCCAGCAATTGCTGACAAGAAAATACCACGCATTTTGCGATATTTTTCAGCAATAATAATACTTGGGAAAGCAAAGAACAGACTCAGCACCAATAATGGCAAATAAATCAAACCATGTTTTGCCAGTGGAATTTGTGCATATTCAATCAACTGAGAAGGAATATAAATAAACATTGCCGTGAGCAATAAGTGCAGAGAAAAAACAGAGACATGTAAGCGATTCAAATCGCCCATTTGAATGACTTGTTTCAACTGTGATAAATAACCTTGTTGGAAATTGCGATGATGTCGTGTGACTTTAGGCACGAGCAATAACATCAAAATCGCAGCCAATCCCATAATCGTTGTCACGAAAAATAGTCCAGAAATACCGACTAAGCTAGTGAGCCAAGGCCCTAAACTAAATGCCACTACGAAAGACAAGCCAATACTCATCCCCATCGCTGCCATGGCTTTAGTCCGCTGTTCTTCACGGGTCACATCGGCCAGTAAAGCCATGACTACGGCTGAAACTGCACCTGCACCTGCAATCGCACGACCAATAATCACACCATAAATTGTGTCAGATAAACCTGCTATCGCACCACCAATCGCAAATAAGAGCAAACCCAGTACAACCAATGGTTTACGACTAAAACGATCAGCCAACAAGCTAAACGGAATCTGCAAAATTGCTTGTGTTAAACCATAGACCCCTACAGCTAAACCAATGAGGGCAGGCGTGGCATATTGATAAGATTGTCCTGCCACTGAAAAGACAGGAATAATCATGAACAAACCCAACATGCGTAAGGCAAAAATGCTGCTTAAGGCAAAAGTTGAACGGCGTTCTAAAGCATTCATTATTGATAAGACACTATAACTGGCTTAGCGAATTATAAGCGATTCGCTTAACAAGGTTGTAAGTAGATTATGAAAAACACAATCTTTAGGAGAAAAAATAAAGGAGCAAATCGTGCTCCTTTATTTAAAATATATCACTTAGCTGAAAATAAACTTAAGAAGCTTTCTGTTCTCGCTTGCTATATTGAATAGATGCGATCACGGCCCAAACGATAAAGGCAACCCCGATCAGGCCTGTTACAACTTCAGGTACATGTAAACCTGTACCACTTGCGATCATGATAAATGCCAAAGCACCAATCGCATAATGCGCACCATGTTCCAAGAAAATATAAGCATCTAACGTGCCCTTTTCAACAAGATAGATGGTCATTGAACGGACAAAGATTGCGCCAATCGCAAGACCTAACATGATAATGACAACATCACTGGTAATCGCGAATGCACCGATCACACCATCAAAACTGAACGATGCATCTAGGACTTCAAGATATAAAAAACCACCAAAGCCAGCTTTCACGACACCTGAAGCAGCGCCATTTGCATCATGCGTAACCGCATTACCATTTTCATCAATCTCTGGCTCACCACCGAGGAGATGACTAAGCACCTGTACGCCAATATATACGACAATACCCCAGATCCCTGCCATGGTCACAGCCAAACGTACAGACTCTTCAACATTGGCTGCCATAATAATCATGGCAATCAAGGCGAGAAAAACAGACATGGCGGGTACACTGGCTAAATTTGCTAATTTTGCTTCTAACCACTTAAACCAATGGGTTTCTTTACCATCATCAAAGAAGAAGTTTAAAAACACCATTAACAGGAAAGTACCACCAAACGCTGAAATTTCAGCATGATGTGCCATTAAACGCTCTGAATAGGTTTTTGGATCATTCAATGCCATTTTAGCGACTTCAATCATGCCCATATCTGCCGTCACAGCAACAATAACGACAGGGAAAATCAAACGCATTCCAAACACGGCGATTAGAATACCCACCGTTAAAAAAATCATTTTCCAAAAATGATCCCAATTACGTAATACCGAAGCATTTACCACAGCATTATCAAAGGATAGCGAAACTTCCATTACGGCCAAAATCGCAGTAATGGTCAATGCTTTAAGCATCGTAGCTACGCCTGCTTCAGGGCCATGCGTGTAGCCCCAATAGGCAGATAGTGCTAAACACACTACCGTAAAGAATATAGAAAAACGAAAATGCTTCATGATCAGCCTTATGCGAAATCGTTGAGTTATAAAAATGTAGCTATTGTAGGCGAGTTTTGACCCAAAAAGAGAAAAGATTGTTGGACTTGTTTGGCAAAAGAAACCATCCAAACCAGACTCTGTTATAGTGCTGAAAGATTTCTTTTATATGTACTTTAATAGGTTCATTTCATGACGTTTTCTCAAGATGTATGGCAACGTAATCACGATTTATATCAAAAAATATTAGCTCTACCATTCAATCAAGAACTAGCTAAGGGTACTTTAGATCGTAAAGCATTTTGTCATTATGTGATTCAAGATGCTCACTATTTACTAGCTTATGGTCGTGCGCTTGCAGTAGCTGCGGCAAAAGCCTATGAAGCAGATGATGTGATTCAATTTTCGGAAGCAGCAAAAATTGCGATTATTGTAGAACGTAGCCTGCATAGTGATTTTATGCAGGAGTTTGATGTCAGCAAAGCTGAGTTTGAAGGCACACCATTAACACTTGCCTGCCACCATTACACCTCTTTCCTAACCGCAACAGCTTGGTCAGAAAGTTATCCTGTGATTTTGGCAGCATTGCTTCCCTGTTTTTGGATTTATGCTGAGGTTGGTAAAGACATCGTAAACCAATCAGTTCCTAATAATCCATACCAAGCATGGATTGATACCTATGCAGGTGAAGAATTTAATACGGCAGTGCGCAATGTGATTGCAACTGTAGATAAAGTGGCAGCACGTTGTGATCAAGATACCTTAGCAAAAATGCATGCAGCCTATACCATGGGTGCTAAATTAGAATGGTTGTTTTGGGACAGCGCGTATCAGCAACGCCAATGGTTAGGTTTAGATCAAGCTTAATCGTCTATCAGACCTTCATTTACATTTTTCACAGACATAAAAAAGCCCCTCATAGGGGCTTAGTCGTATATCGTATTGTCCGATATACTGTATGAGGCTCATCTCAAACTGGCTGCATTAAAACATAAATCAGATCGAGTGAATACCTTTAATTGCTTAAAAAAAGTTAACCGCAATTAAGGCAAGCAATGCGGGTACAGATTGGATATAAATAATTTTTTTGCTTGCCGTCAAAGCACCATACATACCTGCAATCAACACACACACTAAAAAGAAATTTGCCAAAGCTACCGCATAGGTTTCAGGTGCAATGAGTGCCCAAAACAAACCTGCTGCAAGAAACCCATTATAAAGACCTTGGTTCTGCGCTAAAACTTTAGTGAGTTGGGCTTTTTCCAAGCTATTACCAAAAGCCTTTAAACGTGCATACGCACTTTGTTCAGTATGCTACCAAAGCTGTTCGACTTGTACTTTATAGTCAGCCATGTATGTTCTAATAGGGCACAACCAAATGCCTCTTTAGACGCAAAATAGTGGTAGAACGAACCTTTTGGCACGTCACAGGCTTTTAAAATTTCTTGTAAACCAACTCCCACAAAACTTTTACGCAATAACAATTCAAAACTAGTATCCAAGATATGTTGTCGAGTTGCTTCACTCTTGATTGATCGTTTCATAGCCACACCATAAATTAATATTAGACCAGTCGTCTAGTAAATTTATGTATTTTTATTCTGCAACAGCTTTACGGTAGTAAAATCAGAAAAGGAATGATAAAAATACAACTCGGTCAGGATGTGATACTCGTTATAAATGTGATTTAACCGTCACAATTTGTAGTTTTAAATATTTTTATACCTCTTGAACAATTTTAAGGCGCTATCATATAAGACCCATTCAACAGCAAAATGCTGCTCAGAAATTATTTTAAATTGATTAGTACTGAGCTTTCTTTCAATACATTCAAATTAAATAATGAATGATCTATAAGATTGCTGTTCAATGTATTTTGATCTTCTATTTGCATATTACTGAGATGTTTTCATGAGCCAAAGTCATATCCGTATTCGAGGCGCACGTACCCATAATTTAAAGAATGTGTCACTCGATATTCCACGTGACAAATTTGTGGTGATCACAGGGCTTTCAGGTTCAGGAAAATCATCCCTTGCATTTGACACTTTATATGCTGAAGGTCAGCGTCGCTATGTCGAATCACTCTCAGCTTATGCACGCCAATTCCTTTCGCAAATGGAAAAACCTGAAGTTGACTCAATTGAAGGTTTATCACCTGCAATTGCGATTGAGCAAAAATCAACTAGCCATAATCCACGTTCAACTGTCGGAACAATTACCGAAATTTATGACTATTTGCGTTTGCTTTACGCACGTGTTGGAACGCCTTATTGTCCTGAACATGATCTCCCAATGGTGGCACAAACCATTTCTGAAATGGTTGATGCGGTAAAAGGACTGGAAGAAGGCACTGCCCTGATGCTACTTGCACCAGTAGTACGCGAGCGTAAGGGTGAATACACCCAATTATTTGAACAATTACAAGGTCAAGGTTTTGTCCGTGCGCGTGTCGATGGTGAAATCATTGATATTGATACCCCACCTGAATTAGACAAAAAGAAAAAACATACCATCGAAGTCGTGGTTGATCGCTTTAAAGTCCGTGACGATCTCGGCAATCGTATTGCAGAATCGTTTGAAACTGCATTACGTCTAGGTAGTGATATTGCGGTGTTGTCGTGGATAAATGGCGAACATCCTGAACGTGTGTTCTCTGCAAAACATTCATGTCCTGAATGTGACCGTGCCGTAGCTGAACTTGAACCACGATTATTCTCATTTAATAATCCATTTGGTGCTTGCTCTGTCTGTGATGGTTTGGGGACTCGTAGCCATTTTAGTGCGGAAAAACTGATTCCAAATCAAGAGGTTTCAATCAGCCAAGGGGCGATTCGTGGTTGGGACAGACAACGTCCGTATTACTACACCATGCTGCAAAAAGTTGCGGATCATTTCAGTATTGATCTCGATCAACCTTGGAATAGTTTAGATAAAGACACCCAAAAGAAATTTTTACAAGGCACAGGCAGAGAGAAAATCGACCTCAGTTATATCGATGAACGTGGTCGTAAACACAGTCGTGTACAAGCCTTTGAAGGAATTCTGCCACATTTAGAACGCCGTTATCGTGAAACTGAATCGAATTATGTGCGTGATGATCTCGCACAATATTTATCCAATGCAGCATGTGATGCTTGTGATGGTTCACGTCTAAACGAAATTTCACGTCATGTTCGTGTTAAAGATAAGACCATTGCACAAATCACCAAGATGTCGATTGGTGATGCAGAAAACTATTATCAAGACCTGAATCTTGAAGGTGCTAAAGGTGAAATCGCCGATAAAATCTTTAAAGAGATTCGTGAACGTTTACATTTCCTCGTCAGTGTCGGTTTAAATTATCTCAGTCTTGCACGTTCAGCCGAAACATTATCAGGGGGTGAAGCACAACGTATTCGCCTTGCATCACAAATTGGTGCAGGCCTAATGGGTGTGATGTATGTACTGGATGAGCCATCTATTGGTCTGCATCAACGTGACAATGATCGCCTATTACAAACCTTAATTCGCTTACGTGATTTGGGTAATACGGTGCTTGTGGTTGAGCATGATGAAGACGCGATTCGTGCTGCGGATCATATTATTGATATTGGTCCTGGTGCAGGTATTCATGGTGGTGCAATTATTGCCGAAGGCACTTATGATGAGTTGGCAAGCCATGCTGACTCCCTTACAGGTCAATATCTCTCAGGCAAATTGAAGATTGAAGTACCGAAACAGCGTACCCAATCACCTCGTCCAAATGAAGTGATCAAGCTGTCTGGTGCGAGTGGACATAACCTGCAAAATGTCGATCTGACCATTCCTCTCGGCATTATGACCTGTGTCACAGGCGTGTCAGGTTCAGGAAAATCAACGCTGATTAACCGTACCTTATTACCTTTGGCTGCGACCCAGCTCAATGGTGCAACCACACTGACCGCAGAAAAGTTTGATTCGATTGATGGTTTACAGCACTTAGATAAAGTGGTTGATATTGACCAAAGTCCGATTGGTCGTACCCCACGTTCGAATCCTGCCACATATACAGGCTTATTTACCCCAATTCGTGAGTTATTTGCACAAACGCCTGAAGCCAAAGCACGTGGTTACAGCGCAGGTCGTTTCTCGTTTAACGTGAAAGGCGGACGTTGTGAAGCCTGTGAAGGCGACGGCATGATCAAGGTCGCAATGCACTTCCTGCCTGATATGTATGTGCCTTGTGATGCCTGCCATGGCAAGCGTTATAACCGTGAAACTTTAGAGGTTGGTTATAAAGGCAAGAACATTTCAGACGTGTTAGAAATGACCGTAGAAGATGCTGCTGAATTCTTTAGTGCCATTCCTGTGATTCACCGCCGTTTAGATACCTTAATTCAAGTAGGTCTAGGCTATATTCGTTTAGGTCAAGCAGCAACTACGCTTTCAGGTGGTGAAGCGCAACGGGTTAAATTAGCGCGTGAGTTAGCAAAACGTGATACAGGTAAAACCTTATATATCTTGGATGAGCCGACAACAGGTCTACATTTCCATGATATTGCTAAGTTACTCGACATTTTGTATGAGCTACGCAATAAGGGTAATACCATTGTGGTGATTGAGCATAATTTGGATGTGATCAAAACCGCAGACTGGGTAATTGACCTTGGTCCTGAAGGTGGTTCTGGTGGTGGTCAAATCATTGCCGAAGGTACACCTGAGCAAGTCGCTGAAGTTGAGATTTCTCACACAGGGCGTTTCTTGAAGCCAATGTTGAAATAAATTTAATGGGTTCTCAAGTACTGGCGTAAATTTAGGTTGATTCCGTTTCTCTAGCTTGAATTTACGCCAACTCAAAGGTCATATCTTAAAAAATGGATAAAGAACGGGCAAAAAAAAGCTCAACCTTGGGGAAAGTCGAGCTAGTAAAACACAATATATTGAGAAAATGTTACGAGAGAATAAAATGCAAATTAAATACCTCTCCGCAACCATTATGTGAATTATATCTCAAAAAGTAAAGTCGATTAAATAGATCAAGTTTAAATTTACAATCGTTTTTCCAAATTAAATTAGCTCTTAAAATTGAACTTCCCAAATTTTTTAATTGTCATGCTTCATTTACAAATTAAATTAATCACATAACACAATTTTAATGAGATTAAAATCACATTTTTATTGGTGATTTATTACAGTTTTACGACATATTAAAACGAAAAAAACGATAAACTCAATCTAATTAACCAATTAAGATACATCGTTTCAAAACAAGATTACTCGCTTAAATAAACATAAGAAAATATCTTATCTATATATTAATATTATATTTTTTCTAAAGTTGACAACCGAAACTCTAGCAGAGCAATTTTTAACCACCATTATTATCTTACATGATCATTTGTCGGAACATGTCATTTATTACATTGACATCATATTTTGTTACAATAGAATGAAATCCAACTTTACTCCTTACTGTAAAAGCTGGAAATTATTATGAAAAAACTCGGTTTAGCCACTGCTTTATTATTAGCCATGACCGGTGCTCAAGCTTACCAATTCGAAATCCAAGGTCAGTCTGAAGCTCTAGATTCTAACGATGAAAACAGAGATTTTAATAATTACACTGTTGGCGGACAAGCAACTTACTACTTCAAAAATGTAGATGCATCTAAAGGTCCTTTAGCAGAAGCAGCTTTTGTTAACCAAGCATCAAATGTAGCTCTTGGATATAACTTTGCTAATCTTGATGATACTAAATCTCAAAACGTAGGTGTTAAAGCTGAAGCTTATGTACCAACTCCATATACACCAGCGTATGCAAGCTTAAGCTATAGCGCGACTGACAATGACGGTAAATATGGCGAGAATGATGACCGTGGTCAGCGTTGGGCTGTTGAATTTGGTTCGGTGATCGCTCCTAACTTCCTTGTTGCTGTAGGTTATACGAACGTTGTTGAACAAACCTCTTTGGATACTTTCAAAATCTTAAATAAAGGTTTTGGTAAAGCAGTTGGTGAAACAGCGACTATCGCTGACAAGCAAGATGCAATCACTGCTCGTACTAAATACGTTGGTGCTATCGATGGCACGCCTATGTCAATCGGTTTCGAAACAGGTATCGTTTACGGTGAAGACACTGCATACGAGTTAAAAACTGATTTGTACCTAAACTCTAAACTTAGCACAGGTGTTTCATACGCTAAATCAAGTTTTGCAGATACACCTGATTCAGCTTGGGGCGTTAATGTAAACTACTTTATTACTCCAGCAGTTGCTGTAGGTGCAAGCTATTTAAATGCGAATGCTGTAGGTACTGATGAAGATATGCAAACTGTTGGCTTAAACGCTAAAGTACGCTTCTAATGCAGTCATAGATGTTCTAATTCAGCATCTATGCATAAAAAAACCCAGTTCATGAACTGGGTTTTTTTATTGTCTTTAAACATTTGAATAAACGAATGAGTTATTCAACTTGTTAATTACATCTTTTTATCTTCGATATTTAATGCACTAATTGCTAAAACAGCTTGCGTACGGTTTTGTACGCCTAATTTGCGGAAAATAGCCGTGACATGCGCTTTGATCGTGGCTTCTGATACGTCTAACTCATAAGCAATTTGTTTATTGAGCAGACCTTCTGCCACCATCATCAATACACGGAACTGTTGTGGTGTAAGCGATTGCAGACGTTCTGCCAACGCGGTTTCATCCGCAGCTCTTGGATCGAAACCATGATGCATGGCTAAATTCGGCGGTAGCCAAATTTCACCCTCTAATACATGTTTAATTGCTTCGCCAATATGACTTGGGTGTGATGATTTCGGGATATACCCCATTGCACCATGTGCAATTGCACGTTGGATAATCGAGACTTCTTCATGTGCTGATACAACAATGATTGGAATCGCTGGGTATTGTGCTCGTACGTATACCAAGGCAGAAAAACCAGATGCGCCGGGTAAATTCAGATCAAGTAATACGAGATCAGGTTCTGCACCATGCTCTAAGCGCTCATAGAATTCATCGACATCAGCAGTTTCCTGAATCTGTGCTTGAGGAAGACTATATCGAACCGCTTGAATTAAAGCATGTCTAAATAAAGGGTGGTCGTCTACAATTAAAATATTCATAAGCGCTGAGCTGTCTGCGAGTACGTCACTGTACGGTGTTTATTCAAATTTAATCTATCTTAGCCTATTTTTTAAATGAACTGTTGGTTAGACATCAAAACTTGTTTATTTCATCATAAATGCAAAACAATACAAACATTGATATAACTCACACAACATAGACCAATCAATACCTACTATACAGAAATAACCAATAGAAACAGAGTATTAAATTCATTTAATTTTTTCTACTGAATCCTTTATTGGTATATATACAAAACAGATAAGCTTGCAGCATTTCCTTATTTTACAACTTGGCATGCGGTGTAGATAAATAAATAGCAATTCGAAATGATCTTTTAGGCCGCTATTATGTCCAATCACAATACTCTCTCTACTCCCCTTAATATTGTTGCAGTATCTGGTGGTTTAAACAGCCCATCAAAAACAGAAAGTTTAGTTCAGGCGATTCTGGATGAGCTGTCTGAAGCAATTAATATTAAAGTGCATTTCGTTAAGCTGAGTGAAATTGGGCCTTTACTAGGCGGGGCAATTTATCGTAATCAACTGCCACAACGGGTACAAGATGATTTGGCTGCCGTTGAAGCCGCAGATGCATTGATTGTTGGAACACCTGTTTATCGTGCTTCGTTTACGGGCTTATTTAAGCATTTCTTCGACTTTGTTGAGCAAACAGCTTTGGTTGATGTACCTGTCTTACTCGCCGCTTCAGGTGGCAGTGACCGCCATGCACTGGTGTTAGAACATCAATTACGCCCTTTATTCAGTTTTTTCCAAGCACAAACCTTACCGATCGGGGTCTATGCCACTGATCGTGATTTCACGCCTGAATATACGGTTAAAAGCGAGCAATTGTCTGATCGCGTCACCTTGGCTGTGGCACGTGCTTTACCAATTTTGGAATGGGCACCTGCCAAAGGCCAACGTGCTGCTGCCATCAAAGCCAAAACTGAGCAAGCCAATCAGAATCTCGGCATCAATAAGCAAATCGAACAAGCAGAAGTCTTACCATCTGCGGCAGTACCGAATCTGGATGCAGCTGAATCTCGCTTACACCCGAAGTCAGCCAAGAAGTTAACCCACGTCGCATAAACCATATCTGTTATGGAGGATACAACGATGACAATAACAACATCAGCAATTAAATTTGCCTACTGGGTTCCTAATGTGAGTGGTGGTCTCGTTGTAAGCAACATTGAACAACGTACTGACTGGAGCTACGACTATAATGTCCGCCTCGCACAAGCAGCGGAACGAAGCGGCTTTGAATATGCCCTTACACAAATCCGTTTTACCGCTGGCTATGGCGCAGAAAACCAACATGAATCCGTGAGTTTCAGCCATGCTTTATTGGCAAAAACCGAAAAACTCAAAGTCATTGCAGCGATCCTACCAGGCCCTTGGAAACCTGTACTCGCCGCTAAACAACTAGCGACCATTGACTACCTCACCCAAGGGCGTATTGCGATTAATGTGGTCAGCGGCTGGTTCCGTGGCGAATTTGATGCGATTGGCGAACCTTGGCCTGAGCATGATGAACGTTATGTTCGTTCGGAGGAATTTATTCGTACCCTCAAAGGTATCTGGACAGCTGACAATGACAGCTTTGATGGCAAATATTACCAATTCCAAAATTACACGCTTAAACCGAAACCTTTGCAAAAACCTTATATCGAAGTGTTTCAAGGTGGCAGTTCCCGTGCAGCACGTGATATGGCCGCGCGTGTATCAGACTGGTATTTTACCAACGGCAATAGCGTTGAAGAAATCAAGAAGCAAGTTGATGATGTCCGCAGCAAAGCAAAGTTAGCCAACAGACAAGTCAAGATTGGGGTTAATGCCTTTATCATTGCCCGTGATACTGAGGAAGAAGCCAAAGCAGTACTGAATGAAATCATAGCTCAAGCCAATGTCGAAGCGGTGAATGCCTTCGGTGATGCCACCCGTGAAGCAGGTGCAGCAGCCCCTGAGCGTGAGGGCAATTGGGCAAAATCGACCTTTGATGATTTGGTTCAATACAATGATGGTTTTAAAACAAATCTGATCGGTACTCCGCAACAAATTGCGGAACGGATTGTGGCCTTAAAGAATGTTGGCGTTGATTTGGTTCTTTCAGGCTTTCTACATTTTATTGAAGAAGTAGAATATTTTGGAGCAAAAGTTCTACCGTTAGTCCGTCAACTTGAGCAACAACAGGAACAGCGTCTCGCAGCAAAATCAGCTTAGTTTTCAGTGCTGAATAAGAAGAAAAACAAAAGAAATGGCAAATCTTCCCCCAAGGCTCGGCTTGGGGCTTTTTTTATTTTAACGGGTCTCAATTTCCCGCATGACCGTTTCAACCGAATATCGGCACCACTGCGACAGTTGCTCAATAAATTCATTTAATTGTGATGGATTAAAATGGCTAACAATCATATAGCAGGCGTTGCCGAGAATTTTAAAACACTCATCCACTTGCTCATATTGTTTGACCAAACGCTCAACCTCAATAAAAGCTTGCTGATCATTCATAAACAGTTGGATGAATTGTTTATGTTCATATTTTATCGCGATGGTGTAATTTTTGATAAAGCCTGCATCCATTAACTGTGCAATACGAGCGCCAACGGCCTGCCCAGTCCGATGCACCCGCTGTCCAATTTCTTTATGGCTTAAACGCGAATCTTGTTTTAGCAATTCAATAATTTTCAGATCAATCGGATCAAGTTCAATATTCATTTTTCATTACGAAAGAAAACCAGCAACAATGCTTTCATCTGAATATAGCGGATTTTTCACACTTCCCCTACTCTTGTTTTATCTTAACGTTGGAAGAAAAAAATGATGAAACAAGCCTTACTGATTATTGATGTCCAAAACGATTATTTTAAAAATGGCAAAATGGAATTGGTCAATCCAGAGCTTGCTCTAGCGCAAACCAATCTATTGGAAGACCATTTTATTCAAAACAATTTACCGATTATTTATATTCAGCATATTAACCCTACCTCTGCCAGTTTCTTTCAGGAAAATACCGTGGGTGTTGAATTACATCCTCAACTTAAAGTCACAGATCAATCAGTGATTGTCAAAAAGCATTTTCCCAATAGCTTTTTGGAAACCAATCTTCAAACCATCCTTGAACAGCATCAAGTTGAACAGTTAGTGATCACAGGTATGATGACCCATGTCTGTATTGACTCAGGGACACGTGCAGCCAAAGAACTTGGATACCAACCCATTGTGATCGCAGATGCCACTGCAACCCGTGATCTTGAACATGATGCTAAGATCGTCAAAGCAGCCGATGTACAAACGGCATTTTTATCTGCACTCGGTTTCTTTGCCACAGTACAAAACACGGCTGATTTTTTAGCACAGAATTAAATCATGCAGAAAAAAAGAGCGTTCGATCGAACGCTCTTTTTAAATTTGAATAGGTTTATCGGTTTGGATAAACCGTGGCAATCAGATGCTCAACCACAGCCGGCTCAGCCAATGTTGAGGTATCGCCTAAGCTATCCAACTCATTGGCAGCAATCTTTCTCAAAATACGGCGCATGATTTTACCTGAACGGGTTTTTGGCAAAGCAGGTGCCCAATGCAGTGCATCTGGGGTTGCTACAGGCCCAAGCACTTTACGCACCCAGCTCACCAACTCCTTCCGTAGCTCCTCAGATTCCGCCACATCGGCTTGCAAGGTGACAAAAGTACAAATCCCTTGACCTTTAATGTCATGTGGCATACCAACAACTGCCGCTTCAGCCACTGCTTCATGTGCAACCAATGCACTTTCAATCTCGGCTGTCCCTAAACGATGACCTGAAATGTTCAGTACATCATCAACACGCCCAGTGATCCAATAATAGCCATCGGCATCACGGCGTGCACCATCACCAGTAAAATAATAGCCTTTAAAAGTTGAGAAATAAGCTTCAATAAAGCGCTCTGGATCGCCCCAAATCGTTCTCATTTGGCCCGGCCATGAGTCTTTAATGACCAAATTACCTTCTGTTGCTCCGTCCAATTCATTTCCTTCGCCATCGACTAACGCAGGTTGTACTCCAAAGAATGGACGTGTTGCTGAACCCGGTTTGAGTGCAGTTGCACCCGGCAATGGTGAAATTAAAATGCCACCTGTTTCTGTTTGCCACCAAGTATCGACAATTGGGCAACGGCCTTCACCCACCACTTCATGGTACCAGTTCCATGCTTCAGGGTTAATTGGTTCACCGACTGAACCCAGCAAACGTAAACTACTCCGATCACTTTCACGCACGTAGGCATCGCCTTCACGCATCATGGCGCGAATTGCAGTTGGTGCAGTATATAAAATCGTGATGTTATGTTTATCAATCACATGACCAATACGTGCCCAAGTTGGATATTGTGGAATTCCCTCGAACATGACCGTAGTAGTGGCATTACTCAACGGACCATAAAGTAAATAACTATGTCCCGTAATCCAGCCTACATCTGCAGTACACCAATACACATCATCTTCTTTGAGATCAAAGACTTCTCTAAAAGTAGTGTTGACATAAACCAGATAACCACCTGTGGTATGTAACACGCCTTTCGGTTTTCCTGTTGAGCCCGAGGTGTACAGAATGAAGAGCGGATCTTCTGCTTTCATCGGTTCTGGTGGACAGTGTTCATTTACTTCCATAATCGCAAGGTGATACCAAACGTCACGCTCAGCATTGAACTGAATCGGATTCCCTGTACGATGCACCACAATCACATTTTCGACACTACTGGTGCCATCAATTTCTAAGGCTGCATCTACATTTTCTTTCAGTGGAATAAGCTTACCGCCGCGCATGCCCGCATCCGCAGTAATCACTAATTTTGCTTGACTATCTTCGATACGGCTAGCCAATGAGTCTGGTGAGAACCCACCAAACACCACACAATGCACAGCACCAATTCGTGCACAGGCCAACATGGCAATCGCTGCCTCAGGCACCATTGGCATATATAGCACCACACGATCACCCTTGCGAATGCCTTGTTTTTTTAGCACATTGGCAAAACGACAGACTTCATCGTGTAGTTCAGAAAATGAGATGATTTTATGACGTGAAGGATGATCACCTTCCCAGATAATCGCAGGCTTTAAAGGATTATCTTTAAGATGACGATCTAAACAGTTGGCTGAAACATTCAGTTCACCATCGGCGAACCACTCAATTTTGAAATTATCTGCGTTAAAACTTGTATTTTTAACCTGTGTGAATGGTTTGATCCAATCAATATTTTTTGCTTCCTGTGCCCAAAATACTTCGGGTTGCTCAATTGAATCCTGATAACGTTTGAAATAGTCTGCTTCCGAGATTCTTGCCATTTCTTTGAATTTATCAGGCACTGGGTAGATTTCTTTCATAGCTCACTTCCTTTGTTTTTTATTTCATACCTTAGATATACACATCTATTTTTCGGGTATATTTTGTTTTCTCTTGCAGTATGGTCATCATTTACAAGAGCAAACAATGCGGCTTTGGTCGTAAGAATGTTATGTTTTAGCAACCAAATTTTTTTCAAAAATTTACTCAAAATAATTTAAATTTGAACTGCTTGTCTATGCTTTTTACTTTTAAAATAAGTGATTATTTTGATCATTGCTAAGACCTTAAAAGATTTAATAATCAAAAAATAGGAATTCATCATGTTCGATCAAACACTATCTGCCCCAATTCAGCCTCAATACGATCATCCTTTATCTGCTAAAGGACGTTTTAATCGCTTAAGCTATCTAGGTTGGTATGGTTTGTTGAGTGTCAGTTGGACGGTTCTTTTCATTCTTATTGCCACAATTTCGGCGAGTCTAAGTGTAAATGATGTACAGATTCATGAACCAATCTTATCTGCATTTTCAGGAATCGGAGGAATTGCGCTGATTGCACTATGGTTTGCTGGTTTTTATTTTCAGATCATTTTTTTAATCCGACGTTTACATGATCTGAATAAAACAGGGTGGCTATGTCTATTATTACTGGTGCCAATCCTTCAATTCTTTTTTACACTTTATGTCTTATTTGCAGCAGGCACACCTCATCGCAATGATTATGGCGATGTCCGCCCATCCACCATATGGGAAAAACTATTTGCATGGATCATGATTATATTCAGTTTAATGATGATATTTGGCATGTTTATCTTTAGCTATTATTTTGCTAGCCCTGACTTTTGGGGTACACCAACCCAGATCTTACAAAATACAACTGAGTATTTTTAATACTTTATCGAACAGCCAAATTTGAACTACTCAATAAATAAAACCGTTACGGAATTTATCATGCATGATCAGCATAAATTCATTATGATAGCTCCCCTAATAAATTCCTTACGTTGCGAAATAGAGATTTTCCCGTGGCAAATGAGCAAACGACATTAACTGAGGTCGCTAAAGATACTGGTGAATTGATTCATCAAGCAGGTGCAAAAACCACGCAAACGGTATTGGCACATACTGAAAAATATCATGATGCCTATACAACAATCGATAAAATTATGGATAGCTTTTGGGAGCGTGTGCCCTATATCTGTATTGCGATCACAGTATTTGTCATTTTTTGGCTACTGACTAAGTTATTTAAATTCTTTATTCGCAAAACTTTGGAAAACCGTAGCTATACCCGACAAAACTTAGTATTGGTTCTCAACCGTGTCGGAAGCACTTTTATTCTATTCTTTGGTTTTTTAATTGCATTGGTCATCGCTATTCCAGGTTTCACCCCAAGCCAGTTAATCGGAGCATTGGGAATCGGTTCTGTTGCGATCGGTTTTGCTTTCAAAGATATTTTCCAAAACTTGCTATCAGGTATCTTAATTTTACTCAGTGAACCTTTCCGCATCGGCGATGATATTGTTGTGAATGGTTTTGAAGGCAATGTTGAGGATATCCAGATTCGTGCCACATTCCTGCGTTCTCCAGATGGTCGCCGTATCGTCATTCCCAATGCGACGGTGTATACCAGTGCCGTGACAGTGAACAATGCCTATCAGCGTCGTCGTTGTGAGTTTGTCGTTGGTATTGGCTATGAAGATGATATGCAGAAAGCAAAAAAAATCATTATGGATATTTTAGACCGTAATCTCAATGTACTGAGCCAACCCAGTTTCTCGGTCAATGTCACCGCACTTGCAGATTTCTCAATTAATTTAACCGTCCGTTGGTGGGTAAATACCACAGAAACCACCACATCTGCATCAATTAGTGAAATTCAAGAACTGGTTGTAACAGCCTTCGATGAAAAAGGAATTTCGATTCCTTACCCAGTACAAGAAGTCAAAGTGTATCGTGGTGATCAATCTGATCATACAGAGAACTTAGATAAATAATCGCCCTAAAATATGTGATACTGCCGTTTCAGTTCGTAAAATTCGGTTGCCTAAGCTCATCGCTTGGCAGCCATTTTTTTTGAGCAGATCAACCTCATACGGAATAAATCCACCTTCTGGGCCAACAATTAAGTGACATGAATGTTGAATCGCGTAAGGCATCTGCTGTTCTGCATAAGGGTGTGCGACATAAGCAGGTTTCTGATCCGAAATAAATGTAGTCAAAACATCTTCAACAAAAGGTTTAAAGCGTTTATACAATTGAATTTCAGGTGCAATCGTGTCGCCTGCTTGCTCTAAACCTAAAGTCACATAATCATCGAGTTGCTGTAAAAATGGGCTTTGCCAATAGCTTTTATCCACTCGATAACTATGAATCAAACTGATCCGTTCCACACCTAAAGTCACCGCATCCATGATGATACGGCGTAACACTTTAGGACGTGGCAAAGCAAGAATTAAATGCACAGGTAACTTTGCTGGGATTGCTTCAACCTGAATTGGTCTTATGCAAATCTGTTGCTCAGAAACAGATATTACTTCCGTAAGATAGCGTTGACCATTACGCACGCCGACTTTTAAAGTATCACCACAATTCAACTGAATATGCTGTTGTAAATGTTGTAGTTGACGTTTATTTTCAATCTGCCAGATATTATCTGTTGTCGTGATTTGATTAGGTTCAAGTAAAACAATATTCATGACAAAGCTTTAAATTCTAAATAATGATCAATCAATTGAATATGCTTTTGGAGTGAGCCTTTATTTCTTTGTAGAACCAATTCAGCCTGTTCAATCAATTGCTGAGTCTGTATTCGGTCATCTAAACAACTCAAAAGTTGCTGTGCTACTTGCACTGCATCTGTTCCAATCAAAATTCCGTGTTCCGCTACAAACTCATCTACGATACTTTGGAAATTAAAATAGCGTGGGCCAATCACAGTCGGTACATCTAAAACCATCGGTTCTAAAATATTATGTCCGCCACCTGGCTCATTCAATGAACCACCAACAAAACAAGCTTGGCTGAGTGCATACCACAGCCACATTTCGCCCATACTGTCGGCAAGGAAAACCTGTGTATCAGTTTGAATTGGCTGTTTAAGACTACGGCGTTGCGTATTTAAATTTAAACTCTGGCAAATTTTATACACCTCATCAAAGCGCTCTGGATGACGCGGTACCACAATACAGAGCAAATTTGGATTTGAATTTAAATGTGGTTGTAATTGTCTTAATAAATTTTCTTCTTCAGGTGAATGGGTGCTAGCTAAGGTAATCACCTGACGATCTAGCAATTGCCAATGTTGTTTTAACTGTTCCGCCTGCTGGATATAGTGTTGTGGTGCTGCAATATCAAACTTGATATTACCCACCACCTGACTTTTAGCTTGATCTAGCCCCAAATCCATATAACGCTGTTGTGTCGCGATGTCCTGAGCCAACAACCATGTGAGTTGCTGCAACATCGGCTGTGTTAAACGGCGAACTTTGCCATAACCTTTCGCTGATTTTGCTGAAAGACGAGCATTCAATAAGATACATGGGATTTGTTGCTGTTTCGCTTGGGCAATTAAGTTTGGCCAAATTTCAGTTTCAACTAGAGCGAGTAGCTTCGGCTGATATAGCTCAAAAAATTGTTTCAGTAATGGCTTTTGATCAACAGGCAAATAGACCGCCTGAAAAAGTGCTGGATATTTTTCGGAAAATAAACTCTTGGCTCTGGCTTGTCCTGTCTTAGTGGTATTGGTCACTAAAACTGAATGTCCAAGTTTTAGATAGTGCTCAATCAAAGGTTGAGCAGCATTCGTTTCTCCAACCGATACCACATGAAACCAAATCGTATTTAAATTTTTAGGGGGTTGAAATGGTCCAAAACGCTCTAGACACTCTTGCTGAAATAGTGCATCACTTTCAGCCCGTTGTTTAATTTTCCAACGGTATAAAGGCTTGAGACATATCAGTAAAAAGTTATACCAAAATGGTGTTTGCTGTACTGCGTTTTGCTGCGCCATCCTAGACCATAATTTAGAATTTGATTTCAGCTCATTATGCGGAAGTTTCATATGCATTGACAATTGATTATTGTATGTTGCACTTTGATTAAATATTTCTTTATAAAGAAAAATGATATCTTAGAACAAAGAATAATCCATTTTGAGAAAAACAATGCAACCTGATTGGTTCAAACAAATAAAACAACCTTCTGATGAAACAACACAAGAATATCTACCCCGTCATCCATTTAAAATTATTCTCCCTTTTTTAATTCTAGCGTTACTGTGCTGCTTATGGACGCTTCTAGCCAGTCACTTAGGCGCATTAATGAAAGCCAGTTTTTTACTTGTGGTTCCCTTTATTATTGGTGCACTGATTGTATATATCCAGAATTACCGAAAGGCTGTTTCATTTATACAAAGTTTTAAAGTGATTATTATTTTCCTCGTTTTGCTCTTATTGTTCTCGATTGTTGTACTACATGAAGGTGCTATTTGCGTTGTAATTATGACCCCGATTTTATTGGGCGGTATGCTGATTGGCGCTTTATTCATGAAAGGGCTGTGTTACAAAATATGGAAACCGAATAAGGGCATTTATAGCCTCGTATTATTACCATTTATTCTGCTGCCTATCCCTGAGAAAACCCAACTGCATTATGATCATGTTAATCGCAGTATTCTGATCAATGCTCCTGCCAAGGTCATTTGGCAACAACTCAATCATGCCGACAATATTCAACCACATGAATTTAAACCGAGCGTGTTATACAGCATTGGTGTGCCTTATCCTGTTTCGGGGTTGACTAAACCGACGAATGAAGGATTGATCCGATATTCAACTTGGCAAAAAAATATTCATTTTGAGGAAATTATTCAACAATCCAAACCTAATCAATATCTCAGTTGGACCTATCGTTTCTCCCCAACCTCCATTCCTCAAGGCGCGCTAGATGATCATGTCAGCATTGGAGGGAAATATTTTGATCTTCGATATACCTCGTTTGAATTGACACCAATCAATGATCAGCAAACTAAGCTCACACTAAAAATTGATTATCGAATTAGCACCGAAGTCAATTTTTATGCCAATCAGATTGCACAATTGATGGTGCATGATTTTTCCAATGTGATTCTGGATTTTTATAAGAATCGAAGTGAACAGGCAGTACAGCAAAGTAAGTCTTAAAAGTAAAAAAATCAAGCAGCTAATGGTCCGCTTGATCTTTCATCTGAGTTCAGTCCAGATTATTTTTATCCAGCACAGGTTGCTTAGGCTTCCAACTATTCAAAGGTAGGATAATCGGTATAACCTTCTGCACCTACACCATATAAAGTTTCAAATTGAACCTGATTTAAAGGCAAATCATGTTCCAAACGTTCTAATAGATCTGGATTGGCAATATAAGCTAATCCAAAAGCCACAGCATCTGCTTGCTTAGTTTCTAAAATCTGTTTTGCTGATGCTGGTGTTAATTTCTCGTTAGCAATCCACACCCCTTTGAATTTAGGGCGGAGTTGCGGCTGTAAACTATCTTCCGCTTCATATTCACGGGTAAAGATAAAGGCCACATTGCGCTGATCAAGTTGTTCAACCACATAACCAAAAGTTGCGAGTGGATTATCATCACCCATGTCATGTGAATCACCACGCGGTGCCAAATGCACACCCACCCGACCTGCACCCCATACCTCAATAAAGGCATCCACAATTTGCAACAACAAGCGCGCGCGGTTTTCAATTGAACCACCATACTCATCATCACGAATATTGGTGCTACTTTGCAGGAACTGATCGATCAGGTAACCATTGGCTGCATGCAACTCAACACCATCAAAACCTGCTGCTTTCGCTAACTCAGCCGCATGTTTATATTGTGCGACGATTTCTTGGATTTCTTCATGCGATAAAGCACGAGGTGTAACGAAAGGACGTTTTGGACGCAGTAAACTCACTTCACCCGCAGGTTGAATCGCACTTGGTGCAACTGGAATATCACCATCTAATAAGTCAGGATGTGAAATACGACCGACATGCCATAGCTGAACCACAATCTTTGAACCTTGCGCATGCACTGCTTCAACAATTTTGTTCCACGCCTGAGCTTGTTCTTGTGACCATAAGCCTGGCGTATTGGCATAGCCAGCAGCTTTCGGACTAATCACCGTCGCTTCAGTGATAATTAAGCCCGCATTGGCACGTTGTTGATAGTATTCCACCATTAAATCGTTTGGAATACGCTCAACACCACTACGAGCTCTCGTCAAAGGTGATAAAACCAAACGGTTTTTAATCGTAAAATCACCCACTTGTAACGCAGAATTTAGTTCAGCCATGATCGCCTCAATTTACACTTATTCAGTTAAAGTGTTTGTTTTAAATGTTCGATATATTGCTGAATCAAAGCTTCATTTCTGGTGAAATAGGACCACTGCCCATATTTCTCAACTTGAATCAAACCTGCCTGCTGTAACACAGACAAATGATTTGACATGGTTGATTGTGCAACTTTGCCAAGACGTTCAATATGACCTGCACATACGCCTCGTTCAAAACTGCCACCACATTCCTGCACCGGTAAAAATTGCTCAGGCTCTTTTAGCCACTGCAAAATCTGTCGGCGTAATGGATTGGCTAAGGCTTTGCTAATAATGTCAATATCCATAGACTCACCATGTTGATCAAGCGGCAAAACTCTGTTCAGCACCTAAACCCAGTATATCGTATTTTTTAAATATTAATATCTGTTTTTTTCGATATTAATATCCTATTTTTTCGATTAACTAAACAATGCTGAACCAAGCCACTTTGATATACTTGTTTTCATTGAATAAAGTCTCCATCCGCTCAGGAATAGGAGACTTTTTCTCACACTTTAAATTCGAGTATTCCCTCTCCTGACAGGAGAAGATTAGGGAGAGGGAAGAGATTTATAGACCTTGCTTTAAACTTGCTTCAATGAACTTATCCAAATCACCATCTAAGACTGCTTTAGTATTTGAATTTTCAATACCAGTACGCAAATCTTTAATACGTGAATCATCTAGGACATAAGAACGAATCTGACTGCCCCAACCAATATCTGACTTCGAGTCTTCCAATGCTTGAGCTGCTTCATTACGTTTGCTCATCTCTAACTCATAGAGTTTGGCACGTAATTGCTTCCATGCATGGTCACGGTTCGCATGCTGTGAACGTTGGTTCTGACATGCCACCACGATACCTGTTGGTGCGTGAGTGAGACGAACTGCCGAATCGGTTTTGTTAATGTGCTGACCACCCGCACCCGAAGCACGATAAGTATCGGTACGGACATCCGATGGATTAATATCAATTTCGATATTGTCATCAATCTCAGGTGAGATAAATACCGCAGAGAATGAGGTATGACGGTTGTTATTACTGTCAAATGGTGACTTACGTACTAAACGGTGTACGCCACTTTCGGTACGTAACCAGCCATAAGCAAACTCGCCATCGACACGGATGGTTGCGGATTTAATGCCTGCCACGTCACCATCAGACACTTCCATCAATTCAGCTTTAAAGCCATGACGTTCGATCCAACGCAGATACATCCGCAGTAACATCGATGCCCAGTCTTGTGCTTCCGTACCACCAGAACCTGATTGGATTTCAAGGAAACATGGATTTGGATCCATTGGATTACTAAACATGCGGCGGAATTCTAAGTTACCTAAAGCCTGTTCAGCACTATCAAGTTCAGCCTGAACATCTTCTAGTAAAGTTTCATCATCGGCTTCTACAGCCAAATCAAGCATCGCTTTAGCATCATCTAGCTGCTCTGCAAGACGATCAAACACACCTAAAGTATTTTCCAAACTGCCCTTTTCTTTCGCAATCGCTTGCGCACGACTCTGATCATTCCAAATCGTTGGGTCTTCTAGTTCTCTCAATACTTCTTCTAAACGCTCAGCCTTTAGATCGTAGTCAAAGATACCCCCGTAGTGTCTGGCTACGATCAGATAAATCTTTCAATTGGACTAAGTACGGATTAATTTCCACGCGTATTTTCTCACAATATTTTTCACTCAATCTCATATTTTAACATAACTATTTTCAGGACACAGCCGTGTCTTTTTTTGTGAGAATATAAGGCAAAAATGCCCTTCAACTTGATTTCTGTTAGACACATTTGCTAATAAAAATTCGCAAAAAACACACCAAAGCCATCTAGATAAACAATTTATCTAGCCGTTTTAACAAAAGCTCACATTTATATTAAACAATAAATATCAAATAGATACGTCCAATAACTTACAAAAAAACAACATTGCTACAGTTTGGTTACGTTCTCAAGATTGACTCGCGGTTTTTTTCTACTAAACTGAAAATGTAACAAAAAATGTAATCACTTATAAATTGGTATATTATCTCAAAAAGGGGTTAACCATGAAAAAATTAGCAATTACATCTGCACTGTTATCTGCATTGGCAATCACAGGCACTGCGCACGCATACCAAGCTGAAGTAGGCGGCACCTATGCATATACTGATATTGATAATGGTGATTCAGCAAACACTTTCGCTGTTGATGGTGCCTATTATTTCAAACCAGTACAAGTTCGCAATTCACCATTAAATGAAGCTGCATTTTTAGATCGTGCTAGCAATATCAATGCCGACCTAAGTAATACAGATTTTGATGATGTTGATGTTACGACTTTTAATGTCGGTGTTGAGTACTTTGTTCCAAACTCAGATTTTTATTTAAATGGTCGTGTTGGCTTAGTTGATACTGATGCTGGCGATGCAACCACTTATGCCGCAGAAGTTGGTTACTTGCCTGTGACTGGCTTTTTAATTGCTGCTGGTTTAGCAGGTGAAGACGTGGATGGCGGTGATAATGAAGTTGATCCGACCCTACGTGCAAAATACGTTACTCAAGTAGGCCAATATGACATCAACCTTGAAGCGAACGCTCGTTTTGGTGATGACAATTTCTATGGTCTTGGCGGTGACTTGTACCTAGACAAAACATTCAGTGTTGGTGTTGGTTACACAGGTAGTGATGCAGATGGCGTTGATGACGACGTTTTTGATATCCGTGCGAAAAAGTTCCTCAATCAACAAGTGAGCCTAGAAGGTTCTATCGGTTTTGCTGATGAAGCCAATATATATGGCGTACGTGCTGCATACCGCTTCTAACGCATAACTGATCTCTAAAAAAGAGATAAAAACAGATGCCCTGTAAATATTTACAGGGCATTTTTGCTTTAAATGTAAAGTATAGGACCGTTAATGATGCGGACTCTTATTGAGATAAATGCACAATTTGTAATTGCAGACTCGTATTGCCATTAAAAACGTTACGTTCCAATGTATAAACGAGATCAACATGACCCAGCATCGGATTGAACTCAAAACGGTCTGCCGCATTAAAAGCGATTGCATCGATAATTTGCTGTCCTAAAGATACTTTCAGTTTTAAATGCTGATCTTTAAGCCAGCGATAATCCATCACTTTAAATCTTCCCTCAAATTGGGGAATTGGAAATTTTTGTCCCCAAGGACCTAGCCGATCAATCCAGTCTAGCGTTTCAAGATGTAAACTAGCATCAGTTAACTTACCATCTGTCCATAGAGTCGCTTGGAATAAATTTTCATCCATTTCAGCAATTGATTGAATAAAAACTGTTTTAAATTCATCAAAATTATCTTTTTTTAAGGTCAAACCTGCTGCTGCTGCGTGCCCACCAAAATGACTGACCAAATGGGGGTATTGTTCCGCCACCTGTTCAATGCTGTCGCGAATATGAATACCTTCAATCGAACGTGCAGAGCCTTTAATATGTATCCCATCTTCATCAGGAGCAAATACTAAACTTGGTCGGTGAAACTGTTCCTTTAGACGCCCAGCTACAATCCCTATTACCCCTTGATGCCACTGTTCATCAAACATCACCAATGCGGCAGGTAAAGAATCTGCTTGTAGCTGTACATGCTGTAATGCACTGATCGCTTGCTGTTTCATCTCAGCTTCAACTTGACGACGTTCTACATTCAGTTGATTGAGCTGCTGTGCAATTGGATAGGCTGTTTCTAGATCTGGAGCCAATAAACACTCAATACCTATTCGCATGCTCTCCATACGACCAGCCGCATTAATTCGAGGGCCGATCACGAAACCTAAATCTTGAGCGCGTAAACTTGCAGCGTCTCGTTTTGCGATATCCAATAACGCTAAAATTCCTGCACGACATTGATATTGCTGAATTCTTTTTAAGCCAGCATCCACTAAAATACGGTTATTATAATCAAGCGATGCAACATCAGCATAAGTTCCCAATGCAACCAAATCCAGATATTGCGTGACCTTACTGCTACTTTTTCCCTGCTGAGCGCGATGCGATGACAACTTTGCCAGCACATAAAATGCCACCCCAACCCCAGCCAATGCTTTGCTTGGAAAGTCACAGCCCAACTGGTTAGGATTCACCACCGCCTCTGCGGATGGAGTTGGTTTGGTGGTCAAATGATGATCGGTAATGATGACCTGCATACCTAAAGCTTGAGCAGTCCCCACCCCTGCATGACTGGAGATTCCATTATCTACAGTAATCAAAAGATCTGGTTGATAGCTTTGCTTTGCCAATTCAGCAATTTTAGGGGTTAAGCCATAACCATACTTAAAGCGATCAGGCACTAAATATTCAACGTTCGCCCCCATTTCTTTAAGAACTAAGATCATCAATGCAGTACTGGTCGCACCATCGGCATCATAATCGCCAATAATGACAATCTTTTGCTGCTGATCAATCGCCTGATCGATCAGTTCAACCGCCGTGTCCAACCCCTTGAGACTGGGTGGAAGCAGATGCTTGAGTTTAAGCTCAAGTTCCTGTTCAGACTGAACGCCACGTCGTGCCAATATTTCAGCAATAAACGTAGGCACGCCCTGAAATTGTTCAGGGCGTGTCAAAAATGGTCTTGGTTGAATTTGAATCATGGTCGTTTATGGCATCAAGCGTTGAATAATCCAAAGTCCATTTTGTTTTTCATAACTCAAACGGTCATGTAAACGGTTTGGTCGTCCTTGCCAGAATTCATAATAATCTGCATCTAAGCGATAACCACCCCAAAATTCGGGTTTATCCAACTCCGCTCCATGTACTTGGTTTTGTAAGTTTTGAAAACGCTGTTGTAATAACTCACGGCTTTCAATGACACCACTTTGTGGCGTACTAATATGTGCTGCAATCTGACTGTCACGTGGACGCTTATGGTAATAATCCGTCGATTCCTGTTCTGAAATCCTGGAAACCTGACCACCGATACGTACCTGACGTTCTAAACTCGGCCAGTAAAATAAAAGTTCAGCATAAGGATTTTCCGCAAGGTCTAATCCTTTCTGACTATCATAATTGGTGTAAAAATCATAACCAGCTTCTGTTGCACCACGTAACAAAACGGTTCGGACGTGTGGGCGACCTTGAGTATTTGCTGTCGCCAAAGACATCGCATACGGTTCATGTAATTGAGCAGTGAGTGCATGATTGAACCAACTCAAGAATTGCTCATGGGGATTTACACTGATCTGGGATTCGTGTAACTCACCTTGTTCATAACTTAAACGAAGTTCACTCAGGTCTTTAATGACATCATTCATTATTACTCTCCTTTAAGCAGCTTGAGCATGAGCTCTGACTGCATCGGCTAAATGATTTGCGATGGCATCCACTTCCTGCTGTTGATCTCCTTCTACCATAACTCGAATCACAGGTTCAGTACCTGATTTACGAATCAAAATACGTCCACGCCCAGTCAATTGTTGTTCAGCTTTTTCAAATTCAGCAACAAGAGCAGGAACAGCATATGGATCAATCATATGCTGTAAACGAACATTGATTAACACCTGTGGAAATAATTCAAAGTCTGCAACTAATTCATGTAATGCTTTCTCTTGCTCAACCATCACCGTGAGCACTTGTAAGGCAGCAATAATCGCATCGCCTGTGGTGCTCTTATCCAATGTTAAGATATGACCTGAAGGTTCACCACCTGTGACCCAACCATTTTCTTCTAATGCCTGTAATACATAGCGATCACCGACTTTTGCGCGTACAAAACCGACATCCGCTTTTTGTAATGCTAACTCAAGTGCCATATTACTCATGACTGTTCCAACAATACCTGCTGGTTTATTTTTGGCCTGAGTAGCAAGGATATACAGAATATGATCACCATCTACCAGCTGACCATTTTTATCCACCATCACGACACGATCTGCATCACCATCAAACGCAATACCTAAATCGGCTTGGTGATCAACTACAGCCTTTTGTAGAAATTCAGGATGGGTTGATCCACAATTTTCATTGATATTTAAGCCATCTGGTTCATTAAAAAGCGGGATTACTTTTGCACCTAGCTCTCTAAAAACTGAAGGACCAACGCTATATGCTGCGCCATTAGCACAATCCACTACAATTTTGAGATTACTAAGATCGAAGTGGTATGGAAATGTTGATTTACAGAATTCGATGTATCGGCCATTTGCATCTTTTACACGAACACTTTTACCTAGATTCGCCGTATCATCAATCACTAAATCTTTTTCTAATTCTTGATTGATCTCATTTTGTAAGGCATCTGGGAGTTTTTTACCTTCACCTGAGAAAAATTTAATCCCATTATCAAAGTAAGGGTTATGTGATGCTGAAATCACAATACCTGCATGTGCATGCAAAGCACGTGTTAAATGCGCTATAGCAGGCGTTGGTAATGGTCCCAACAAATGCACATATACACCTGCTGCGTTTAAACCTGCTTGGAGAGCTGCTTCTAGAATATAACCTGATAAACGCGTATCTTTACCCATAACCACAATTGGTTTGTTTTTAGGACTATTTCTTTTTAATACTTTTCCTGCTGCAAATCCTAATTTTAATGCAAATTCAGGGGTAATCGGCATTTGTCCAAATTTGCCACGAATTCCATCAGTTCCAAAATAGCTCATTCTTTACTCGCTTTCTTATCTTTATATGACGTATCGTCATATCATTTTTCATCTGTTTTACTTTACACCAAAACAAAAAAACCGTCAGTGGACTGACGGTTTTTTTATTGCCAAAATTACTAAAGATCAACCTACACGATAGTTTGGTGCTTCTTTAGTAATCGTCACATCATGAACATGTGATTCAGACATGCCTGCCGAAGTAATTTTCACAAATTTTGCATTTTGACGAAGATCTTCAATCACAGATGAACCTGTATAGCCCATAGAAGAACGTAAACCACCCATCATTTGATGGATGATATTGCCCATTGGACCTTTATATGGAACACGACCTTCGATGCCTTCTGGGACCAACTTTTCAGCACCCGCTTTAGAGTCTTGGAAATAACGGTCAGCAGAACCTGTTGCTCCCGCCATTGCACCCAATGAACCCATACCACGATACGCTTTATAGTAACGACCTTGGAAAAATTCAACTTCACCTGGCGCTTCTTCAGTACCAGCAAGGAGTGAACCGACCATGATCGTGCTCGCACCTGCGCCAATCGCTTTTGCCATATCGCCAGAGAAACGAATACCGCCATCTGCGATCAATGGAATTTGATCTTTTAGTGCATTGGCAACACTATCAATTGCCGAAATCTGCGGCATACCAATACCTGCCACAATACGTGTCGTACAGATCGAACCAGGGCCAATACCCACTTTAACGGCATCTGCACCTGCATCTAACAATGCTAAAGCTGCATCACCTGTTGCAATGTTTCCACCAATCACTTGAACTTGTGGATAATTTGTTTTTACCCAACGTACACGTTCAATTACACCCGCTGAGTGACCATGTGCCGTATCTACGACAATTACATCTACACCCGCATCGACTAATGCTTCCACACGGCTTGGTGTTTCTACACCTGTACCGACCGCAGCACCCACACGTAAACGACCAAGGTCATCTTTACAGCTGCTTGGATAGCTTTCCGCTTTACGGAAGTCAGTGACTGTAATTAAACCTTTGAGTTCATTGTGTTCACCAACAACTAGAACTTTTTCAATACGATGCTTTTGTAGCAATGCTTGAATATTTTCTTTCGACTCACCTTCACGAACAGTCACTAAACGGTCTTGACCTGTCATGATATTGCTTACTGGTTGTTCAAGATTGGTTTCAAAACGAGTATCACGACCTGTGACAATACCCACAACTTTGCCATCTTTTACAACAGGTACACCACTAATATTATTCGCTTGGGTAATTGCAATAAGTTCACGTACTGTCGTTTCAGGCGTTACTGTGATTGGGTCTTTCACCATTCCAGCTTCGAATTTTTTTACACGGCGTACTTCCGCAGCTTGTGCAGCGATATCCATGTTTTTATGCAAAATACCAATACCACCATTTTGCGCCATTGCAATCGCCATACGAGACTCAGTCACCGTATCCATTGCAGCAGAAACGAGAGGGATATTCAGTTGAATTCCGCGAGTTAAACGTGTCTTTAAGGAGACATCTTTTGGGAGAACAGTTGAGTAGGCAGGAAGTAATAAGACATCATCGAAGGTTAACGCTTCTTGAACGATGGTCAGCATAACAATCTCACTGGTAATTTCCGTGAGCTATTATAAACAAATTTCGATGTGATTTTCATTTTCTATGATGAAAATAATTTGATAAGCGCGTAGAAACGCTTCACTACGACGCCTTATGTCATTTAAGCAACATCGATACAGTTAACAAACTTGATCATAATTCTCATTATTTTCTGAATCTTGTTGTTCAATATTAATCAATGGGATGAGATTGTGCGCAAGTCGTGCTTTATTACAATGATCATCCGCAATCTGAACCTCTTTACACGTTGAGCTTCGAATGGCGTAGATCGAACAACTGACTTGCTGTCCTACTTCTCCTTGTAATGCGATACATTTGACTTGAGCTTGGTTGGTACCTTTCATACAAGAATAAACGGCTGTGAGCGGTTCGACCATGTTTGCAGGCATCCGTTCTGCCTCAGCCCAATAAAAAGAAACACGATAATTTGCACAGCATGCACCACAACTCACGCATGCATCTGAGCTTGCAACTTGAGACAACATTTTTCTTAAAATTCTCGTTATCAAATTAATTTTTTGTAACTTGAATCCTAAGAAAAGTTGTTGATGAACACAATAGATTTATAGAAAAAATATTATGAATTCACTTAGGTAGGACAACTAAACACATACTCATTCATTAAATCTACGCCACATTCCAGACCCTCAATCCAGTCCAGAAACTGGTTGATCATCTCTTTTCCAACAAATGCGGTGCCATGCTGCGGCACAATCATGTCGAGGTCCATCTGGCGAACCATATTCACCCATAAACGGATGACCTTGTTGGAACACATATAACGCTGGTGGAAGCCTTTCATCTTCTTGATGTGAGCTTCAAAATCGGCAATCGGCTGGCTGGCATCATCAACAATTGAGGCACCCATATCCCCTGAAAAAAGAATTTTGGCGACTGGATCATAAAACTGGAAGTTGCCCACCGAATGCAAAAAGTGAGCAGGAATCGCTACGATTGCTGATTCACCTAAAGGAATCACTTGTCCAGTATCGGCAAGCTCAATTAAGCGCTCTTCCCAATTCCCTTTCATTCGATCACTCATAAATGCTGAGTTTAAATGCGGTAAAAAGCGTGCCCATAATTTAGATGCCACTACTTTCGCATCGGTATAAACTAACCAACGTGGCATCGAAGTAATAATATCGGGGTCTTGATGGGATGCCATCACATAATCCAAATTTTTCAATTTGGTATAGCGGTTTAACTCCATGGTTAAAGGAACATAGGTGAGATCACCACCTGGATCTAGAACCGCTGCACGATCGTGATCAATAATTAAAAATTGATTGGCTTGAATGCCTTCGCCCTTGACCAAACTGGTAAAACTAATGCATTTATGCGTACCATTATCAAATAGTATTTGCGATGTAGTCCGCTCAAAACTCATATCAACCCCATAAAAATTCTTTAAATATAAAATATTTTAATTCCTTAATAAAATAATGGGATTTTATTATTGTTTCAATCAAATATTGTACTTTTATCATAATTTATAAAAAAAGATCCATGCATAAATGATGGATCTTTTTTGCGATTTAAATTTAATTAGAAGAAATAATGCTGTACCAAGGTTGAAATACCAACGACTAAGAAAATCGCAGCACCAATTTTATGAATAAGTGAAATTGGTAACTTATCAGCTAACTTATCGCCGATAAATACTGCTGGCGCATTCGCCAACATCATGCCAAGCGTTGTACCACACATCACCCAAAAAATACTGTCAAAACGTGCAGCTAAAGCAACTGTAGCAATTTGGGTTTTATCACCAATTTCAGCCAAGAAAAATAGAATAAAAGTTGCACCAAATACGCCGAATTTTTGCCATTTATTAATACTTTCAGTTTCATCCCCTAATTCATCAGGAATGAGCATCCAAATCGCCATACCAATAAAACCAAGTGCCAAAATCCATAATAGAATTTCAGGACTTAGGACAGTCGTAATCCATTGACCTAATACCGCAGAGATACCATGATTAATCGTGGTAGCCAGTAAAATTGCAATTAAAATCGGAACGGGTTTACGGAAACGTGCCGCGAGTAATAATGCCAGCAATTGTGTTTTATCGCCCATTTCAGCAAGGGCAACAATTGATGTGGAGATGAGGAATTCATACATAGTTGAATACTCTGGCTAGCAAAATATACCGATGACCTACCCCTCCTGCTAGCCAAAATCAAGTAGATTGATGCAGAGTGGTAAATCAAAGGTCTTGCCAACAAAAGCACAGCTAAACAGCTGTTCTTGGTTCTTTGCTATGATGACCATGTTCTGTGGAACAATTATGTTGACCATCACCTCTTTACTTTGCGTAAAGAGCGGCTACTCCCCAATGAAGTGATATTAGTTTATCAAACTCTTTAAATTTTTTAAATCACTATGCCCAAAATTTTTGGTAACCCCAAATTAGCAAACGGGCAATCCCCAATAACAAAGCTAAATTCACACTCAAGCCAAAAAAACCAAAAATCCCCCAACCACTTGCACCGCCAACATTTTGAGCTTGATACTCCATGCTAACCACAATTGTTGCAGCTAACACTTCCAAACCCATGACGATATACATCACCCAATCTGATGCAAAATGTAGAAAATTGACCCACAAGCCCATTAATACAAAAATAATCAGTAATATCGGTAATACAACTCGATAAATGATTAACATCCTTGCTCCTTATTCCGAATAAATACTTCTTTCAACTATATTAATTTTAGACAAAAGCTTGCACAAATAAAGTCGATTTTTTAATGCTATAAAATAGAAAACCTCGCATATGCGAGGTTTCCATCGTTAAAAAGTACTAGAGCAATAGGCTACGAATATCTTTTAAAAGCTTGGTCAACTTATTGGTAAAACGTGCTGCGTCAGCACCATTAATCACACGGTGGTCATAAGACAATGACAACGGCAACATTAAGCGCGGATCAAAGTCTTTACCATTCCACACAGGTTGCATGGTTGCAGGAGATATACCTAAAATCGCGACTTGCGGCCAATTGACCAACGGCGTAAATGCAGTACCACCAATACTGCCTAAGCTAGTAATGGTAAAATTGGCACCTTGTAGATCTTTCGGTGACAATTTACGATCACGGGCTTTTTGGCTGAGTTCAGCCAATTCTGCTGCAATTTGCTTAATTGATTTTTGATCAGGATTGCGTAATACAGGCACTGTTAAACCATCTGGGGTTGCAACCGCAATACCCATATGAATTTCGTTACGCAATAATACTGACTTCTGATCATCAGCCAAATGCCCCGCAAAATACGGCTCTTCTTTTAACAAGTGCGCAACCGCTTTGGCAATAAAGGCCAAGATGGTTAAGCTCAAGCCTTGTTTTTTAAAGCCATCTTTCAGTTCGGCACGCCATGCTTCAAGCTCGGTAATATCCGCCAAATCAAACTGCGTCACTTGCGGAATAAAGTTATTCAATGACAGCTGTGGCACAGACACTTGCTGTAAACGCGTCATCGCTTTCACTTCACCGCCACCAAATGAACTAAAGTCTGGTAACTTCGGCAAGCCTGAAGCCACTGGAGCGGCTTGCGTAGCAGCAGTCGATTGTGGTGCGGTCAGACGTGTTTTCACATAAGCAAAGACATCGTCCTTCATCACACGACCGTGCTCACCTGATGCTTTGACCTGCCCAAGAACAACACCTAACTCACGTGCCAGTTTACGCACGGCTGGACCCGCATAGACCTTGGCATTGTCAGCTTCTTGCGCTTTGGTCAGTTTCTCAGCTTGTGCAGGCGCACTTGGGGCTGCTGTCGCTGCCGCCTGTGGTTTTGCTGGTACTGCTTGAGTCGCAGGCGTAGCGGCTGATTGAGCTTTTGGCGCTGCTGTTGGTGCAGCGGTCGAGCCACTCACTTCAATCGTTGCTAATACCATGCCTTGACGAACTTCTTGATTCGCAGACACATGGATTGCTTTCACAATCCCTGCAACCGAGCTTGGTACTTCAACCGATGCCTTATCTGATTCAACCACGCATAGGCTTTGTTGAGCTTCAACACGATCACCAACATTGACCAGAATTTCTGAAACAAGAGCTTTTTCTACACCTAGATCAGGTATTTCAATTTCAACATGACCCGTTGAGGTATTCGTTGCAACTGGTACCTCAATCGTTGCGACTGGCGCTTCTGTTTGAGTTGGAGTTGCTTGTGGTTCTGGTGCAGCAGCCAAACTTGCAGTCTTGACCTGAATCAAGACCACACCTTCCTTAATGCTATCGCCTTCTTTAATCTGGATCGCTTCCACAATCCCCGCAACCGAGCTTGGGACTTCTACAGTCGCTTTGTCCGATTCAACCACCACAATACTTTGTTCAGGTTCAATCTGATCACCCACTTTGACCAATACTTCTGCAACCAGCGCTTTTTCCACACCAATATCGGGAACTTTTACATCCACAATCTGGCTTGCTGTCTCTGTTGGAGCAGCAACTGGTTGTGCTTTTGTTTCAGCTTCGACAGGTTTTACTTCTGCTTTTGGCGCTTCTGACTTCGGTGCATCGTTTGCAGGTGCTTCAGCGGCAGACTCAGACTCTAACTCAATCAATGCGATGCCTTCAGTCACTTCATCGCCCTGTTGAACCAGAATACTTTTAATGATCCCTGCCGCAGTGCTTGGTACTTCTACCGTTGCTTTATCTGACTCTAAAACCAGAAGGCTATCGTCCACTGCAACATGATCGCCGACTTTGACCAAGATTTCTGCAACAAGTGCTTTATCTACGCCAATATCAGGTGCTTGGATTTGCATAATTATTTCCCCTCACCTGTTTGTGTTTCATTGTATTCAGCAACTGCCTGGACTTCTGGATGCGCTTGTGGCGCCCATGCCACTGGACGATCCGTATCTAATTCAAAATTAGAAATTGCATCTTTCACTAAACGTGCATCTACTTCGCCTTCGTCCGCTAGTTTTTTCAAAGTCGCAACCACGATATGTGCAGCATCAACACCAAAGAAACTACGTAAGTTAGCACGAGTATCTGAACGACCATAACCATCTGTACCTAATGCAACAAATGGACGACCATCTGGTAAATATGCACGGATTTGTTCACTGTACGCACGCATATGGTCTGTCGCAGAAACAACAATACCTTCAGTACCACGTAACTGTTTAGATACCCAAGATTCTTTCACTTCTTCAGCAAGCGGGTGTAAGCGGTTATATTCTTCACATGCCATCCCATCACGTGACAACTCATTGAAGCTGGTTACACTCCAAACGTTTGAATGGATTTGGTATTCATCACGTAAGATTTTCGCAGCTTTGATCACCTCACGAAGAATGACGCCTGAACCCAGTAATTGAACTGTTGCTTTTTCATCTTTTTCGAACAAGTACATACCACGTTTAATGCCTTCCTCAGCGCCTTCTGGCATTGCAGGATGCTCGTAGTTTTCGTTCATTACGGTTAAATAATAGAACACTCGCTCTTGGTTCACATACATGCGTTGTAAACCATCGTGTACGATCACAGCCAATTCATAACCAAAACATGGATCATAAGATACACAGTTTGGAATGGTGTTCGCCAAGATATGTGAATGACCATCTTGGTGCTGTAAACCTTCACCATTCAATGTGGTACGGCCAGCAGTCGCACCAAGTAAGAAACCTTGTGCCTGCGCATCACCCGCAGCCCATGCAATATCCCCAATACGTTGGAAACCAAACATTGAGTAGTACATGTACATTGGAATCATCGGCAAGTTATTGGTTGAATAACTGGTTGCCAATGCAGCCCACGCACTCATCGCACCTGCTTCGTTAATCCCCTCTTGCAGCATGTGACCGTCACTTGCTTCACGATAATGCATCAACTGTTCTTGATCTTCAGGCGTATATTTTTGACCATGCGCAGCATAAATACCGAGCTGACGGAACATCCCTTCTAAACCGAAAGTACGTGCTTCGTCTGGAACGATTGGAACGACACGGTCTTTAATTGCTTTTTCTTTCAATAATGCAGCAATTAAACGAACCATCAGCATCGTGGTCGATTGCTCTTTACCGCCAGAGCCATTTAATACAGCATCAAATACTGATAATTCAGGAATCGCTAAAGTTTCACTTTCTTTGCGACGTGCAGGCAAATAACCACCTAGTGCTTCACGACGTGCCTTCATATATTTCAATTCAGGCGAGTTTTCGCTTGGACGATAGAAAGGTACTTCTTCTAATTGCTCATCGTTAAATGGCAAATTGAAGCGATCACGTACATATTTTAAAGATTCGATTTGCATCTTTTTGATTTGATGCGTTTTGTTTACTGCTTCAATTTCATCAGACAAACCATAACCTTTAACAGTTTTCGCTAAGATTACAGTTGGTTGACCTTTGGCTGTACATGCTTCTGCATAGGCTGCAAAAACTTTGTACGGGTCATGACCACCACGATTTAGATTATCAATATCTTCATCGCTTAAGTCTTTAATCAACTCAGCCGCTTCTGGGTATTTACCAAAGAATTTTTCGCGTGCATATGCACCGCCCTTCACTTGTAAGCGTTGGTATTCGCCATCCAGTGTTTCTTCCATAACCGCTTTTAAAGCACCAGTGCTGTCTTTAGCCAGTAGTGGGTCCCAATGACGGCCCCACACCACTTTAATGACACGCCATCCCGCACCACGGAATAAAGATTCTAATTCTTGAATAATTTTACCGTTACCACGTACAGGACCATCGAGACGCTGTAAGTTACAGTTCACCACCCAAATCAGGTTATCCAGCTTTTCACGACCAGCAAGTGAAATTGCACCCGTACTTTCTGGCTCATCCATCTCACCATCGCCCAGATATGCCCAGACTTTACGATTTTCTTCTTTGATTAAACCACGATTCATCAAGTACTTTTGAATGTGTGCTTGGTAAATCGACATAATTGGACCCAAACCCATGGATACAGTTGGGAATTGCCAATAGTCCGGCATTAAATACGGATGTGGATAACTCGGAAGACCATTACCACCCACTTCACGGCGGAAATTATTCAATTGATCTTCAGTTAAACGCCCTTCCAAAAATGAACGTGCGTAAATACCAGGGGCACAGTGTCCTTGGTAATAAATCATATCTCCGCCAAAGTTATCGCTATTTGCGCGGAAGAAATGATTAAAACCAACATCATATAAGGTTGCAGACGATGCGAAACTCGCAAGGTGACCACCAAGATCATCGCCTGTTTTATTGGCACGTAATACCATCGCCAAGGCATTCCAACGAATCAAAGCACGAATACGACGCTCCATATCTTGGTCGCCTGGCATCGCTGGTTGTTCTTCAACAGAAATCGTATTGAGATAAGGTGTATTTAAGCGTTGGATCGGAACATGTTTTGCAATAGCCTGTTGATAAAGTTTTTCTAATAAGAATGCGGCGCGTTCCGTGCCCATATGTTGTAATACTGAATCAAATGCTTCTTGCCATTCCTGGGTTTCCTGCGCGTCTGAGTCGCCATAAAACGCCATACAATTCACCTTTTCCCTTAAGTTATTTTGACCTTATATATTTATCATGTTTTGGTGCTATGGAGGTATCGCCCCAAATGAATACAAATTCCCTTAATATTTTCTTGCTAAATAGTCATTGACTCAAATGAAACAAAAAACATAAAAAAACGCCAATTAAGGCGCTTTCTTTTTAAATTTAATATACAACTGTTAACAAATTAACTTAAGGCAACATGGCAAGATAAGTTGTTGGATTTTTACGTTGACCATTTTTGACAACTTCAAAATGCAAATGTGGTCCTGTACAACGTCCAGTACAGCCTACATTGGCAATATGTTCGCCTGCACTAACGCGATCACCCGCATTCACCATTAAGCGTGAAGCGTGAGCATAACGAGTGATATAACCGTTGCCATGATCGATTTCAACATATTGACCATAACCTGACCCCCAACCTGATTTGGTTACAACACCAGAACCTGTTGAATAAATAGGTGTACCTGATGGTGCCGCTAAATCAACGCCTGAATGATGACGGGTTGAACCCAGTAAGGTTCGGGTTCCCCAAGAGGAACTCACACGTCCTTCCTGTAATGGATGGCTCACCATCCACGAATAACCTGTGTTTGCAGAGAATGTCGGTGCATTGTCCTGAGAGGAGATTGCTGAACGACCATATTTCTTTTCAATGGTGGCGTTGTTCAGTTCAATGGTTTTTTCACGTAGTTTAACAGACACGTTCGAAATGGCTGGCAGATCCAGATCATCTGGATGTGTATATGAACCCTGTGCCAGCGTTTGTGACAACTGTTCCAGACGGTCATCTGCTGTTGTCTGGGTGATATTCTGGTAGTCTGCAAAAGCAACTGAAGCAGCTGACGCAGCCAATGAAAATGCGAGTAAAATACGACGCGTATGATGCATAAAAAACCTCTTGAAACCGTCCTTAAAAAGTTCCTTGATCATCTCTTCCTTGATCAGAGTCGAACTGAACGCTTAAGATGGACACACAACCTCCGAGGAAGTTCACATGTCTGAACCTAACAACGTTTTTCAACAGAAAGGACAACACATAAAAACTGGAAACCTAACGTTTCTAACAGCGCAAGTGAACCAATGGAAACAACTTACGAAAATTATTCAACCTATACTGCCCCAACCAGAGCAATGGCAGGTTGTTTGTTATCAACATGGCGTTCTGATCATAACTGGTGAAAATCAAGCGATGATTAGTCAACTCAGCTATTTACAAAGCAACTATGTTGCGCAGTTAGCTCAATTAGAAGGACTCAAAGACTTACGAAAAATCCAAGTTCGCCTAAGAAACAAAATGAATGTTCCTCGTGAACCTTCTCCCCCATCTAAAACACTTTCTTCAGAAACCCAAGAGCAGTTACGCAGCGCCGCTGAATATGTGAGCGACCCTAAGCTTAGCCAAGCTTTACTACGTTTGGCAAGCAATAAAAAGTAAACTACTTATCTTAAGTATTGAAATATACACTTATTTTATGTGAACTAAATCTCAACTTTTATTGTTATAATATAACATAACCAATAAAAGACAATGACTTATATCACACTCACATAAGAAATTGGACAATCATTATCGTTATTAAATGTTACAATTTCATAACTGCTCGGATCATTTTGAACATTGCGTAACAGCTGATTATTGAGTGCATGCCCTGATTTATAGCCATCAAACTTAGCAATTACCTGATGACCCAATAAATATAAATCACCAACAGCATCTAAAATCTTATGACGCACGAACTCATCAGCAAAGCGTAATCCCTCTTCATTGACCACACCTGTATCATCAACACCAATCGCGTTCTCTAAACTCGCCCCTAAAGCCAGATTATTCGCCTTTAAATAATCAAGATCTTTCATAAAGCCAAAAGTTCGCGCTTCACTGACTTCGTATACAAAAGTTTCCGTTGAAAAATCAATCGACACGGATTGGTATTCTTTAGCAAATGCGGGATGATCAAAATCAATCGTAAAATTGAGTTGAAAACCTGAATGCGGGGTGAAAATAGCACGCTTATCTTCAATAAGTGCTTCAACAGGTTTTAGAATTCTAATAAATTTCTTTGGTGCATCTTGCTCTGCTAACTCACCTTGCATGAGTAAATAGATAAATGGACCTGCACTGCCATCCATAATAGGTACTTCAGAAGCAGAGACCTCGATGATTAAATTATCAATGCCTAATCCCGCTATAGCACTCATCACATGCTCAATCGTACCGACTTTTATATCTTCTCGCACAAGATTGGAACACATAAATGCTTCTTGAATGAGTAAAGCATTCGCAGGAATTTCTACAGGAGGATTGAGGTCAATACGGCGAAAGATAATACCTCCATCAATATGGTGAGGAACAAAATTAATCAGCACCTTTTGACCACTATGCAGACCAATACCGCTCGCTTTCACCACACGCTTGAGAGTACGTTGTTTCACCATACCATGACAACTTCATTTGCAAAAACCGATATAACTTAGCATATTTTGCCATTTTAAAAAAATAAAAAAGGGAGCAATTACTTACCCCCTTTCTCTAAACATATGATTTTATTATTTACGCTGCTGATTTTTCAGATAGTCTTGAATACTCATTGGCGATGAACGTGGTGTAGAACTTGGCGCTGCTGTAGCAGGTGCGTCTACATTTGCACGTTTACTGATCGCCGGAACATCATCTTCATCTACAGGTTGTTGGGTTTTAGCGATTGTTGTTGGCGTATGAGTTACTGTACGTTTTTTGGGTTCGGTATCATTGGCATTACGTGTCAAACCTGTTGCAATTACAGTCACACGCAGCTCATCACGCGAATCTGGGTCAAATACCGTACCATAGAAAATTTCACCTTCATCCAAATCAACAATCTGGTTGACTACTTCTGAAATAATGTCAATTTCGCGTCCAGTAATATCTTCGCCACCTGTGATATTCACCAATGCACCTTTTGCATTAGTGAGATTCACATTATCAAGCAACGGGCTACGGATAGCCTGTTCAGCCGCCTGACGAGCACGATCTTCACCACGTCCTGTACCCGATCCCATCATTGCGTAACCGCGAGTACTCATAGCTGTTTTCAGATCAGCGAAGTCGAGATTCATATGACCATGGTTCACTACAAGATCAAAAATACTCCGTACCGCATTAAGTAATACATCATCTGCCTTTTTATAAGCATCTTTCATTGAAATATCACCATAAACGCTGAGTAAGCGTTGGTTTGGAATAATAATCAATGAATCAACATGCTCTTCTAAAGCTTCAATACCTTTTTCTGCTAACTTTTGGCGGCGGCGACCTTCAAAATTGAACGGGGTCGTTACCACACCCACGGTCAAGATGCCCATTTCTTTGGCGACCTCTGCAACCACTGGAGCGGCACCTGTACCAGTACCACCACCCATACCCGCAGTGACAAAGACCATATCTGTGCCTTCAAGGTGCTGGCGAATCACTTCACGACTCTCTTCACCAGAAATTTGCCCCATCTCTGGTTTACCACCACAACCTAAACCACGGGTACTTTGTTCACCAATCTGAATTTTAAAAGGCGCATTCATGCTATCGAGTGCCTGTTTATCAGTATTGGCACAAATAAATTTTACACCTTGGATATCTGATTGCACCATATGTTGGACGGCATTCCCACCACCACCACCGACACCAAATACTGTGAAACGGGCTTGACCGTTGCCATCGTCTAGTTCATCTTCTACCAATTCAAATGAGGTCATGACCTTTAGATTTCCTAATATATAAAATGGCAGTCACTTCAGCCCGTTACTGCCCTGATTTTTAAAACAACCGATGTTAAGATGCTGTTCAATAATAGCTAGCTTGTCAAGTACAACGGCTCACTATTACAACTTCCTAACAAATTTTCCCCAAAATACGTACAACTTAAAATATGGCTTTTAATTTGCTATTTAATGCATTCCAACCATTGGTCACTCGATCCATAAAACTTCGATCATTCGATTCTTCTGGTTCTTCTACTGCATCCTGCAAATCACTTTGGCTAAACATCAATAATCCTGACGCTGTCGCATACATCGAACGACGTAATGCAGCAAGATGTTGGTCTTCAGCGTAGACCTGTAAAGGTGGATTACCTAAATGTGCAGATACTCCAAGCATACGACGTGCCAAATTCACCATACCTTCAATTTGACAAGCATCACCTGTGAGTACTACACCATGATATAAACCATATATTGCCCCACTATGCTCTAACTCTTCACGAATTAATGTAAAGATTTCTTCATAACGCGCAATAATAATTTCTGCAAGCTCAATACGACTAATGGTCTGCTGTCCATCAATCGCTTGCACTTGAATCATATGGTCAGGTTTCACTACACTGAGATCAACACAACCATGTAAAATTTTAATACGTTCAGCTTCTTCAGTGGTCGTTTGTAAAACCGCTGCAATATCGCGGGTCACATTTTCACCACCACGTTGCAAGGTACGTACTAATGCTAAACGACCATCTAAATATACTGCGATATTGGTAATCCCTGCACCAATATCAACTAAGCATACGCCATATTCTTTTTCATCTTTGAGCAAACTAGCTTCAGCCGTAGCTAAACTAGATACCACCATTTTCTCTACCCCGATATTCGCACCTTTCATGGCACGATCAAGGTTTTGCATGGTATTAATCGGCATCATCATCAATTGATAATGCCCAGTCATGCTATGAGCCGACATATTGACTGGGTTCTGCACCCATTCAGCCGAATCGCCCAACTCGAAGCCTAATGGAACAGCACTTGCAAAATAATAATCTGGCGATACATGGCTCGCTTTGGCTAACTCTAATGCTCTAACCACTTCATTTGTCGTAATAATATGATCATGATTAGCTACTGGTGTACGGCCTGATGCGTAAAAACTTTGCAATTCAGTACTTGGAATTGACACCCATGCGCTATGGATACGACACTCCGCCATATCTTCGGCTTCAGAGACTGCATTTTTAATCGCAGCAATCACCTTATCCAAGCTCACAATTTTGCCTTTAACCATGCCTCGGTTGCGAGCAGTTGCCATGCCAATCACTTGGATCTTATCCGGTGCATGGACCTTACCAATCAAAACTGAGACTTTATGCGTCCCAATATCAATCGCAACAACTGAGGAAACAGCTTCACTCATTACTTCATTACCATATCTTTTGTTGTTTAGTACGGGCAAACTGCCTGTTATTTTCAAGCCACGTATTATGGCTTTGCCTGAATTGCCCCTGCAAGGCTTGTGTCATCAATCGTTACAACTAACTGACCGTTGACAATCTTTGGCGGGATTGCGTTTTTCCATTGAATAGCCAAGCCATTCCGATAACGCAAATCAATTGCTGAGATTTTCGACCATACAGGTTTGAGATCCGTTTGTGCCAAATGGCTTAAGCGTTGAAGCTTGTTCATGGTTTGATCTTGATCAACAATAATCCGTAGACCTGAATCAAACTGCATAAACCACGTCATTCGCTCGGTTAAATACAATTCTTTTAATCTTAAATTCGCTGGATGAAACAGTTGATTAATTTCATTATAGCGACGCATCATCATTTTGGATTGGCTGACCGGCCCATGTAAAAGTGGCAAGTTTGGATGTACTTTTAATACAGCTTCACTAAAGACATCACCATTATCACTGAGCAAACGCCCTGTTCCCCAACGCGCAATTGCGTGACGCGGCATAACTCTTACACGAATCCCATTCGGCCAAGCTCGTGATACCACGACACGGTCTACCCAAGACACTTTTAACGCCTGATCTCGAATTTGTTCTAAATCGGAAGTGAAATAGTTATCTTTGATCATTGGACTTAGATATTGCACTAACTGCTGATTTTCAATATCCGAATTAGTCCCAACCACCTGTAATTGTGCGACTTTTGCATCAGTCATCACTTTATATAAGCCATATAGACCAATTGCCAATACAATAAAAGCAATGATCAACAACGCCCAGCCACCCGCATTCACCATTTTTTGTTTCTGTGAAGGCGGTTTCTCATGAATCGAGCTGATGGCAGGTCGTGTTTTACGACGCATTGATGCAGGAAGTTGAGCCATGAATAATTAAGCCGACTTTGCTAAAGTTTGCTCTAAAATTTCTAGGCAAAGCTCATCAAAACTATAACCGACCGCTTGTGCAGCTTTAGGTACAAGCGAGTGGCTGGTCATTCCCGGTACGGTATTGACTTCTAACAACCAGAAATTGCCTTGCTCATCCTGCATTGCATCAATACGACCCCAACCTTCTGCACCGACTGCTTGGAAAGCACGTAGACACACTGCTTGTAAGCTTTTCTCTTCGTCTTCGCTTAAACCACAAGGAATGCCATATTCCACGTCATTGCGTTGATACTTTGCCTCATAGTCATAGAAAGCCACGTCTGCGGGTGGTTGTAAACGAATCACAGGCAACGGCTGACCATTCAAGAATGAAATGGTGAATTCACGACCCGTAATCCACTTTTCAGCCATTACCACAGCATCATGCTGTGTCGCTTTTTCGATTGCAGCCGCAAAATCCTCTGCTTTCTCAACCTTGCTCATCCCGACACTCGAACCTTCGTGCACAGGTTTGATAATCACAGGCAAACCTAAATCCGCAATAACTGCATCCAGATCTGAGTCTTTCGTAATGATGCGGTATGGTGCGGTTGGTAAAGCACTGCCCTGCCAAATTTGTTTGGTTTTGACTTTGTCCATCCCAATCGCAGAACCCTGTACACCCGTACCTGTGTATGGAAGGTTTAACCACTCCAACACACCTTGGATCTGACCATCTTCACCACCACGACCATGCAATACGATAAAAGCACGATCATAACCGACCAACTCAGTCACGCTTCGCTCTTGTGGATCAAATGCTTCTGCTTGCACACCTGAGCGCAACAAAGCCTCTAAAACGGCTTGACCACTATCCAATGACACAGCACGTTCAGCTGACTTCCCACCAAACAACACAGCAACTTTGCCGAATTTTGCAGCATTTGACACGTTTATATCCTTAAAACTGTAAAACTTTTATATTCACGAAAATAAATTATTTGGCATACAAACGATGCTGAGCCAATTCTACCGAAATTGCACCCACGTTACCCGCGCCTTGTGTTAATAACAAGTCATTCGCTTGTAACACTTTTTGTAAAACATTCGGCAAATTGCCATCAACTGGATCAACTAGAATCGGTTCAACTTGACCACGTAGACGAATACTGCGTGCTAAAGCACGGCTATCCGCCCCCACAATCGGTTTTTCACCCGCTGGATAGACTTCCAGTAATAATAGTTGATCCACTTGTGATAACACATCGACAAAATCATCAAAACAATCACGAGTACGACTAAAACGGTGTGGTTGAAACAACATCACCAAACGACGGTCTGGATGGCTGGCACGCGCTGCTTTAATGGTGGCTTCTACCTCTTTCGGATGGTGACCATAGTCATCCACCAATTTCACCAAGCCTTCGCCCACTGCAAATTCACCTTGAACTTGGAAGCGACGCCCCACTCCACTAAAGCCTTCTAAAGCACGGCAAATCGCACCATCAGAAACACCTTCATCAGTTGCCACACCAATCGCAGCCAATGCATTCAAGACATTATGCAAACCTGGCTGATTGATGGTGACACGTAATGGCTCACGATCTTTACGCAGTACAGTAAAGTGCGATTGCATACCTTCTTGTAACACATCCACAGCACGAATATCGTTATCTTCACCAAAACCATAGGTCAACGTTGGACGACCAATACGAGGAAGAATTTCACGGATATTGGCATCATCACCACAAACGACTGCCAACCCATAGAATGGTAAATTATGTAAGAACTGAATAAAGGTATCTTTTAACTTATCAAAGCTACCTTCATAGGTGTCCATATGATCTGCATCAATATTGGTCACGATCGCAGCCATCGGTTGCAAATACAAGAAAGATGCATCTGACTCATCAGCTTCTGCTACGATAAAACGGCTTTCACCCAGTGCCGCATTTACCCCTGTGCTATTCAGCAAACCACCAATCACGTAAGTTGGATCTAGATTTTCTTCTGCCAGCATCGTCGTTAATAAACTGGTAGTTGTGGTTTTACCATGCGTTCCAGCGACTGCAATACCATGACGGTAGCGCATTAACTCCCCTAGCATTTCTGCACGACGTACAATTGGGGTACGTTGTTCAATCGCAGCTTTAATTTCTGGATTTTCAGGATCAATCGCAGTTGATACCACGAGCACATTGGCATTTTTAATATTTTCAGCCGAATGCCCAATATAAACTTTAATACCATTGCTTTCGAGTTGCGCTGTGGTCTTTGAGGCTTTGATGTCTGAACCAGAAATTTTATAACCTTGATTGGCTAATACCTCGGCGATACCACACATCCCCGCACCACCAATCCCAACAAAGTGGATATGTTTAATACGGCGCATTTCTGGCACTTTGATGAGCTTTTTGGCTTGGTTTGGATTTGTTGGAGACATAAATAAACTCGAATTACAATTTTTTAATCAGATCAACCACATGCTGAGTTGCATTCGGTTGTGCTTGTTGACGTGCTTTAATTGCCATTTCAGACAGTAGTTGGCGATTTAATAATGTGGCTAACAACTCATCTAAAACAGCGGGTGTCATGTCTGCTTGTTGACAAATCTTCGCAGCGCCGACATTTGCTAAAAATTTCGCATTTGCAGTCTGGTGATCATCCACTGCAATAGGCAGCGGAACAAATACTGCAGCAAGACCAGCAGTTGCGACTTCTGTAACCGTTAATGCGCCAGCACGGCAAATAATTAAATCAGCGTCACTGTAGGCTTTTGCCATATCATGAATAAAAGGCTCAACCTGAATATTTAAATTTGCAGATGCACCCTGATAACGTTCACGCGTAACCTCTTGCTGATTTTGACCACATTGATGAAACACATTCAATGGAACATTGACCTTTTTCAAAGCTTCAGGCAAACGCTCATTCAGTGCTTGTGCACCAAGTGAACCACCAACAATCAAAATATTCAGTGGTAATTGTGCTTGCTCACGGGTTTGATAACGCCATGATGGGTTCAAAATCGCTGTAATTTCAGCACGCACAGGATTACCTGTAGTCACGACTTTATCACTAGTTGGGAAAGTATTTGGAAAAGCCTGACACACGGTCTTGGCAATACGTGCCAATTGGGTATTGGTAAAACCTGCAATCGCATTCTGCTCATGAATTAACACAGGAATACCGAGTAAACGCGCTGCTAAACCACCGGGTCCAGCGACATAACCACCGAATCCAGCAACAGCATCAATATTAAGCTGCTTCATGTAGCGCATTGCGCTTAAGGTCGCTTTTAAAATTTTAAATGGCGCACTCAGCTTACGTAAAATACCATTACCACGTACGCCTTGAATATCAATTTGATAAATCGGAATATTTTGATCTTTGAGTAACCGATTTTCCATTCCCGTAGGCGTTGCTAGCCAAGAGACTTGGCAGCCATCCTGTTGCAGTTGTTTGGCAACAGCAAGCGCAGGGAAAACATGTCCACCTGTACCAGCGGCCATCATCATGACATGTTTAGGTTTGTTCTGTGGTGAATTGGTCACGGTCTAATTCTTCAACTCAAAAGAAGGTTATCGTCTATTGTTTTCGGAAGTTATTCTAATCCTAAAGCTTCATTCACGAAAAGCGAATTTCACCTGTTTACAACAGAAAGCTGAGCTTTTTTTAATTCTTTGTTGAAAACAAGGTTCTGCCAATATCCAAACGCCCATTTGCACATAAATTTAATCCAAATACAAACGGGCAGTTTGGTCAAAAAATGGCGTAATCTTAGCTGTTTCGCCCTGCTTCTAGCACATCAAATAAATTATCTGCAATCGAGGTACCAAACTGAGCATCAATCTCACGAATACAGGTTGGACTCGTGACATTTATTTCAGTGACATAATTACCAATCACATCAAGACCGACAAAAACCAAACCTTTTTCACGCAGGAAAGGTCCTACTTTTGCCGCAATCAATTTATCATTTTCAGTGAGTGGGCGCGCTTGACCTAAACCACCTGCCGCCAAATTACCTCGGACTTCACCATTTTGCGGAATACGCGCTAAACAATATGGAATCGGCTCACCATTCACCATCAAGATTCGTTTATCCCCTTCAACAATTTCAGGAATATAACGTTGTGCCATGATCGGACATGTGCCCATTTCGGTGAGCATTTCCAGAGTTGAACCGATATTTACGCCATCTTGATATAAACGGAAAATCCCCATTCCACCCATTCCATCGAGTGGTTTTACGATCACATCGCCATGTTCTTTAATAAATTCACGAATCAGGCTTTGTTGTGAAGTCACTAAAGTGGGCACTTGAAGTTCTGGGAATTGAGTTGCAAATAATTTTTCATTGCAGTCGCGTAAGGATTGGGGTTTGTTAATAATCCACGCGCCTTCACGTTCTGCTTGTTCCAAAATATAAGTGGTATAGACAAAATTCATGTCAAATGGCGGGTCTTTGCGCATCAACACCACATCGTAGTCAGCCAATGACTCTTTGCGCTTGTCACCCAACTCATAATAATGATCATAATTTTCAAAGACTTTAAGCGGTGCAATCAGACCAAATGCTTTACCTTGATCAATATATAAATCGTGTTGTAATGCATAACCCAATTCATGCCCGCGACGACTTGCCGCCCATAACATTGCCATCGTGGAATCTTTCTTAAGATTTACCGTTTCGATTGGGTCCATCACTACAAGTACACGCATAATTTGACGCTCGTATTTTTAATCTTGGCAAAAAGTATAGCGAAGTTTAGTGATGATGTTTAAACAAGTTATGTAATTCTTAAATCTAAAAAATTCTAATTTATTCAGATCACTAGATTCTATTTATTTTAATAGACGATTTTCTGAGTGATAAAAGTTAAAAAATTACTGGTAGATGATTTCGATACCAGTAATTTCTAAAGCATTCAATTTTATATTCAACTTATGCCAAGAGTTTTTGAATATCTTTGCTAATTTTTTCAGGTTTAGTGATTGGTGAATAGCGTTTGATGACTTCACCATTTTGGTTAATCAAAAACTTGGTGAAATTCCATTTGATGCTTTCACTACCTAAGATGCCTTTGGCTTCTGAAGTGAGATATTTATAAATCGGATGCGCATTTGAGCCATTCACATCGACTTTTGCAAACATTGGAAATGACACACCATAGTTACGCTGACAGAAGCTGCCAATTTCTTCGTTGCTTGATGGGTCTTGGTTAGCAAACTGGTTACACGGAAAGCCTAAAACCACTAAACCTTGTTGTTGATAGTCCTGATATAGCTTTTCCAAACCTTCAAATTGTGGGGTTAAGCCACATTGGCTTGCCGTGTTCACCACCAATAAAACCTTGCCTTGATAGTCTGCAAAGTTCTTTTGCTCGCCTTCTAAAAGTTCAGCCTGAAAATCATAAATTGTGGTCATACAACATCTCGCTCTGATTCAATCCATCTTATTTGCCTAATAGCTTTGTGTAGTTGTTCAGCTATGCGAATTAATATTGCACACAATTATATTGTACGCAAGTTAATTATGTGCAATATACTTTTTTTATTAATCAAACTATACTGTGAGTTCGCAAAGATGACGTTGAGGAGCAAAGCATGACTGAATTTTCTTACTTGGATAATCAAGTGTGTTTTGCGATGTATTCCGCGACCAATGCGATGATTCGTCAATATCGTCCCTTGCTTCAGGAATACGATCTGACCTATTCGCAATTTATTGTGTTGCTGGCTTTATATGAAAAGGACAATGTGACGTTATCTGAAATAGGTCAGAAGACCTTTTTTGATTCGGGCACGCTGACGCCAATTATTAAAAAACTCGAAGAAAAACAGTTTTTAAAGCGTGTTGCGGTGAAAGAAGATGAGCGTATGAAAAAGGTGATCTTGCTTGAAAAAGCACTGTCTGCAAAAGATGAAATTACCTTAATTCCGTTTAAACTCGCCTGCTCTTTGGGTGTGGATCCAAATGATTTGGTGGCAATTCATAATCTATGCCATCGTTTTTTAAAGGGTTTAGAAAGTTCTAAACTCGAAAGTATGAGTGAATAAATGCAACAGGCGATTGTTGGTTTTCATCTGGATGAGGAAGGACATTACGTTGCTGATCTCACTTGTGGTCATACGCAGCATGTGCGCCATGATCCGCCGTGGCAAAATCGCCCTTGGGTGTTGACGGAACAAGGGCGGAATGAGAAGTTAGGTGTGATGTTGGAATGTAAGAAGTGTGATCAAAACACTATTTATTTTGTTTACGAATCTGATGAATTGTAGGTTTTTTTATTAATTTTTTATAATTATGTGTCTTATTTATTCTACCTAATTGCTCATCACGCTCTCGTTTAAGCTTTATTAACCGTAGTTCTCTTTCTAACTCTATCTCGGTCCATTCATTTTTTTCTTCATTAAGTTTTCTCTCTAAAAATGAATAATGTTTCTTTAAATTTTGCTTAATCTCATAAATATCTTTTTGCATTTTTTCTAATGATTGAGGTACAGACTCCTCGAAGGTTTTTCCTAATTTATAAGTATCTCCTAACTCTGATGCATCTATTTCATATTCTCGAGAAAAATATTTCCCATTTAAATCATTAAATTCTACTTTTGCGATTAAAATAGTACTAAAAAAATCACCTACTGTTATATTTCTTTCACCACTCCCATAAAAATTCAAATACCTAGTATTTTTATAATCTAGAGGTGCTAAATAATTAATCCCTTCTATCATAAATGTAGAATCATTGAATATATCTATAATACGTTGGGCTACTTGTATCGAATCATGACTTGACGATGTATGAGGTCTCAAATTAACTTTAAGATCAAAAGCTCCACCTTTACCTGTATTTGTGATCTTTAAGCGGAAAAGGTTAATGTGATGATCAACAGTTTCTAACTTAATATCAACAAAAGGGTCCGTTTGGGCTTTTCTTAATTCTCTATTTTCTCTCCATCCTAAAAATGTAGCGATTGATGCAACGCTTGCAGCGATCGCTGAAAAACTGGCAATTAATAAATTCCAATCGATATTCATTTTTCATTCTAAATATACAAAGCTCTATAAAGCACAGATATTTATTAAAAGTCAACAAGTTATATCTGTTACTAAATTTCATACTTTTTGCGATATACCTATAAATTATTCAAGGCACCTTTTTTGTTTTTCACATATGGTTAGCTCTATCAATTAATTCTTGACCGCAAACCAACTTGAGCTTTTATAGTTGCCTTTTAATCTTAGACACATGGAATGATTGATGAGCAATCAAATAAAACTATTAAAAAAAGGAAGCTTTTGCTTCCTTTTTGCTTACACTTAAAACTTAGATGCCATATTTTTCACGATAAGCCTGCATATTGGCTAAAGCTTCTTTCTCGCCTTTTGCATCCAAATAATCCATCAAATCTTTCATCGTGATTAAAGCATGTACAGGAATTTCGAGTTCTTTTTGTACTTCTTGAATCGCAGAAAGTTCGCCTTGACCACGTTCTTGACGATCTAACGCAACCAACACCCCTGCAATCGTCGCACCCGCATTTTTTAAGATGGTCACAACTTCGCGAATCGCAGTCCCCGCAGTGATCACATCATCAATGATCCAAACTTTTTGCCCTGCAACCGATGCGCCAACCAACACACCACCTTCACCATGATCTTTAGCTTCTTTACGGTTAAAACCCCAAGGAACGCTCTTGCCATGGACTTGAGACAACGCCACAGCCGTCGCCGCAACAAAAGGAATGCCTTTGTACGCAGGGCCAAAAATCACACCAACGTTTTCACACTGAACCAATTTATCGGCATAACCTTGTGCTAACAAAGACAACGCTTCACCGTCATTAAGCAAACCTGCGTTAAAGAAATAAGGACTGACACGACCTGATTTTAAGGTAAACTCACCAAATTTAAGCACACCACGTGATAATGCGAGTTCGATAAAAGCTTGCGGATGAAATGACACAGGCGTTGTCATATAAGGTGCTCCAAATTCTTTAATTGAGGTTAAACAGACGTATGATACCAAAGGATAGCTATCCAAGTGATGTAAAAATTCTTCGAGTGGTTTCAATTAACGTAAATGGTCTACGTTCATCTGTGACCAAAGGTCTGCTTGAGTGGTTAGAACAGTCCGATGCCGATGTGGTGTGTATGCAAGAAAGCCGCATCACCCATGAACAATGGACGCATAAATTTAAACCAGAAGGTTGGTATACGCATCTGTTCCCTGCGGAAAAAGCAGGCTATGCAGGCACAGCCATTTATAGTCGCTTACCCTTTGTCTCTGTACAAAATGGTTTAGGTTTTGAATTGGCAGATTCGCAAGGACGCTTTATCACAGCGGAATTCGATTTAGGTCTGTCACACCCTGTTCATATTGCTTCCTTATACTTACCATCAGGTTCAAGCGGTGAAGATGCACAAGCACGTAAAGATTTATTTTTACTAGAATACGCCAAGATTTTAAAACAATGGCGAGATGAAAATAAATCGATCATCGTCTGTGGTGATTACAATATCGTGCATAAGCGTATTGATATTAAAAACTGGTCAGGCAATCAGAAATCATCTGGCTGTTTGCCACATGAACGTGCATGGCTCGACCATATTTATGATGATTTGGGCTATGTGGATACTTTCCGTGAAGTCCGCCAAGAAGCCGAATTGTATTCATGGTGGTCAAATCGTGGGCAAGCACGTGCGAAAAATGTCGGTTGGCGCATCGACTATCAAGCATGTTCTCCAGACTGGAAAGCACGGACTGCAAATGCTTGGGTGTATAAAGAACAATGGTTTAGTGACCATGCACCTGTGATTATTGATTATAAAATACACGAATAAGTGAACACATGTTCACTTTGACCGCATCTTTAGCTTACATATTATGTCGTTTTTTGTGTATTTTTATTTACCAGCTGTAACGGCATTATAGCACCACGGCACAGGGAAGCGGTCAGGATGACCAGAAGGGATAGGACGCCGTAGGAAGATAAAATAAACTTAGTTTAAGTTTATTTGCAAGGATGAGACATTGGACGTTGAAATGAGACCCGCATGATCAGGAAGATTAAATGCGGGTTTTCTCTTTTTTAGATATTAAATATTTTTCCTCTGCTTTGTATTTAGCCATTTAGTTCAAAAAATAAGAAAGATTTGGTCATTTAATCTACGCTTAATACATAACATCGATTCACTTGATAAAAATTTTCAACTGGTACATTCCCTGCCTTTTAAGTTAGGCTTTAACGCATATCTTTCATTGTGTTGTTATGGTTTTCAGTATGTTTAAAATTTATGGAATTAAAAATTGTAATTCGATGAAAAAAGCCTTTGATGCACTACAGGCAAAAGGAATTTCTTACGAATTTCATGATTATAAAAAACAGGGGATTGATGCCGACACTTTAGCAATTTGGCTAAAAGAGATTGGCGCAGATAAGGTCCTAAATAAAAAAGGTACGACTTGGCGTAAATTAACCGAAGTAGAACAGGCTCATGCAACAAGTAATCAGGAAAATTTGATTGAAACTTTAATTGCTCAGCCGAGTTTGATTAAACGTCCCGTTTTACAAACACCGCAAGGCTTTGTAATTGGCTTTGATGAAGCGACTTATCAAAACCTCTCCGCTTAAAGAAATAAAATAAAAAACCGAGTCACAGGACTCGGTTTTTTTCAGTTCAAACTCAAATTAGTTGGCACGAACCCAAGTCTGGTTACGACCAAGCGCTGCAACACCGATATAGCCACGTAGTTTTAGCTTCTTGCCACCCTCGATCAATTCAGCTTTCAACTTGTAGGTTTTGCCGCTTTTAGGGTCAAGAATTGAACCATTGTCATAATTTGTTCCACCCACGTTCTTCAGGTTACGCACAATCGTCAAACCTTTAAGTGGTTTGTTGTGGTAGGTTCCTTCACATTTAGAACAGGCATCTTCCTGCCCTGGAACTAAATACTTTTGAATAGACGCTGTTAACGAACCGTCCTTTTGCTCAGTAAACTTCACAATCGCCTTTGGCTGCTTGGTTTCATCATCGATTGTCTGCCAAACGCTACCGTTTAATGCATCTGCCGCATTGGCAAAAGTTGTTAAACCGAGCAATCCAAATGCTAAAGCAATTTTCTTCATTTTTGTAATATCCTTAAGGGGTCTTTTCAAGACTAAGAGTATTGAGAATTTCTATCAATATTGCAATTCTTGATTATGACTATTGGGTATAGCCTGAGCAACAACAAAACATTGCTGTAATGACAGCGCAAGGCACACGAGTCAAAATTCTCTTAGTTATATACTGCCCTAACAATATGGAAAAATTATGAAATTTGGTACTGTTTGGAAATATTATTTTACTGAATCATTACTAAAAGCGACCATTCGTACGCCGAGTCAGTTTAATTTGGCCCCGAATGCTTTGCGACCTTTATTAGACCAACTTTGTCGTCTATTCCCCCAAAATCCGACAGTACAAATTCGACCATTGCGCTTAGCAGGCGTGTGTGGTGAAGAAATCAAAGCACAAGTTTCTGCCACACAACTTATTTTTCATATTCATGGCGGCGCTTTTTTCTTGGGGAGTTTAAATACTCATCGTGCCCTCATGACTGATATTGCTGCGCGCACGCAAATGCAAGTGGTTCATGTGGATTATCCTTTAGCTCCTGAACATGCTTTCCCTGAAGCAATTGATGCGATTTTTGACGTTTATCAAGCACTATTAGTACAAGGTATCCAACCCAAAGATATTATTATTTCGGGGGATTCTTGTGGTGCCAATCTCGCTTTAGCATTGTGCTTACGGTTAAAAGCACAACCTGACCTCATGCCAAGCGGTTTAATTTTAATGTCACCCTATTTAGACCTAACCCTCACCAGTGAATCATTACGCTTTAACCAAAAACATGATGCTCTGCTCTCTATTGAAGCCTTACAAGCAGGAATTAATCATTACTTAAAAGATGGTGTACAAGCGGATGATCCGCGTGTTTCACCTCTATTTGATGATCTTAAAGGCTTACCGCCAACACTGGTGCAAGTCGGCTCAAAAGAAATTTTACTGGATGATTCAAAACGCTTTAGAGAAAAAGCAGAAAAAGCTGGAGTCAAAGTACACTTTAAACTTTACACAGGCATGTGGCATAACTTCCAAATGTTTAATGCTTGGTTTCCAGAAGCTAAACAGGCTTTAGCAGATATTGCGGATTTTGCTCATGCAATTGATCGTGATTAAAACATAATGTGATGATTTTGCAGAAAATGGTCAGCTATGTCTGACCATTGTCATTCTTAATTCCTTTTTGTCATTATAAGAACAAACTGATCGAATATTTAGATTAAGCTTCCTTTTTTAAAGAATTTTTGCTCTCCTAATTTACATTAAAAAGCACATAGCTAGACTTCCTTCTCATTCTAAAAGTGCTATTGTTATTTTAATAATCGTTTAATAATATTTTTGATAACGAATTTACACTAATAACGTTTCTTAGGAATCTCATTGCATATAAGGAAACATGCCAATCATGAGGATTCATTTTAAGAGGTTAGTTGACAGAGAAAAATGGAATTTCTCGCAGTTCTGGGAACATGAACCATTAATTAATTGGAACATGTTAAAGAAATGTATTTTGTTGCTAATCTTAGCCTCACTTATAAGTCTATTTGGAATTATTTGGGACAGTTTTGTCTTGCTAAATCCATTTACATGGCAATGGGTAAATTTACCGTTGGTTCGATCTAAACTTTGGACCAATGTAATCATGCTTTTTGTCTTTTTAAGTTTGATTATGCCCTGCTTTATTTATAAAGATAAATCTTGGGTACAAGAAATCATTCCAATTTTAAGCGTACAGGTCGTTACTGTTTTACTCTGTCATATAGGCTATCTGATTGGGAGTTTTAGTCCAGCAACCATGGTTGCCTATGTCAGTGTTGTGGGAGTAGGTCTGGTTCTGTTTGATCGCAAAATGATTTATTGTGCACTGGTGCCAGCAACAATCGCACTGCTGTTTTGCAACTTTTTAAGTGTGTATGGTGTCCTACAATATGCACCGATATTTAAGCTAGAAGTCCTGAATCAAGCTCAAATGCATCCTTTTTGGGTTGGCAGTATGTTTTTCTTCTTATTGCCAATTTTAATTGCTTGTTTGTTGCTATTTGAAAGTCTGCTCAAACAATGGCGAATTCGAGAAACGGCTATTCAAGTACTCAGTCTTTTAGATCCGCTCACGAATGTGATGAATCGTCGCAGTATTAGCAATCACTTAGAGCGCTTACATCAGCAACCAAATCAACTTTACTCGATTGTATTACTCGACTTAGACCATTTTAAAAATATTAATGACCAGTTTGGGCATAGTGTTGGGGATCAAGTGTTGATCAATGTTGCAAAATGTTTGGCGAATAATTTACGTGACCGAGACATGATTGGGCGCTTTGGGGGCGAGGAATTTATTTTATTATTGCCCAATACTACGCCTGCACAAGCGCAAAATGTGGCGGAGCGCTGTCGCTTAGCGATTGGTGAGTTAAAATTTACCTCAGAAGATCACCAAGAGTTTTCTATCAGTGCCAGTTTTGGCATCAGTAGCACACTCAGTGCCGATGAACCTCACTTAATTATTAGTCAGGCAGATCAAGCATTGTATGCGGTAAAAGCATCTGGTCGAAATCAAGTCAAAATTTTTACTGAACTTTTCTTAAATTAATCCAATAAAGGCATCCAAAGATGCCTTTATTTTTGACCTGTTGTTTATTCTTTTAAATATTCTTCACGATGATTACGATAAGGCTCATCAAAGGGTACAAACATCTGTTCTTGTTTGGCTTCTGCGATCCACTCTTGAACTGATGCTAAAGACAATATCTTGTGCATATAACTTTGGCTAGAAGCAGAGATGGGTAATTTATAACATTCAAAACGCATAGCCACAGGCGCATAAAATGCATCGGCTAGACTAAACTCACCACATAAAAACTGCTCTTCACTTGGTCGCTCTGACCAAATTTGATCAATTCGAGCAACGTCATTCCTTAGTTGCTCGTGGTCAGCCCAAAGCTGTTTTCCAATATGGGACAAATCAGCCTCAACATTCATTGGACACAAATTACGTAAACTTTGAAAACTACTGTGCATTTCTGCACTAATGCATCGTGCTCTGGCTCGTTGTTTTCTATCTTGAGGTAGCACATTTTTCTCAGGATTTTGTTCAGCAATATATTCACAAATCGCCAGACTATCCCAAATAATCAAATCATCATGCATGAGTGTTGGGACTTTGCCCGTTGAATTCAATTTTAAAATCTCAGTTTTAAATTGGCTATTAGGTTCAAAACCATCAAATTGAATTAAATGCTCCTGAAATGGAATGCCAAGTTGTTTTAATAAAATCCACGGTCGCATCGACCAAGTTGAATAATTTTTATTGCCAATAAACAATTGATACATGATTATAATTTCCCTTTCAGCAAGGTGAGTTGTTGTAATAATTCTGATTTTTGAAAAGCACCAGTTAAACGCAGCGAACGTACTTCTTGTTGTTTTTGATCTAAAAATAAATAGGTTGGCGGTCCTAAAATGTCCCATTGATTTAATAAAGCCTGATGCGAGGCATCATAATGACTTAAATCAAGTTTAATCAAATAATAGTGAGATAATGCCTGTTGAACTTCTGCATCTTTTAATACACGATGCTCAATCGGCTGACAAGCCACACACCAATCTGCATACACATCAATCACAACGGCCTGATCTTTGGGTGCGTTGGCTAGAATCCGCTCAAAATCAGCAGCGGTTTGCGCCACATGCCATTCCGCCAATTTCTCTGCCTGCACTGTACTTAGGTTTTGCATATGCTGATATTGGTTAAAGGCAAGAAACGGAATTGCAATGATGAGCAGCAAGGCATACAACCACTGCAACTGTCCCTTTTTCACAAAAAAGCGGTACGCAGCATAACCAATAAACGCCAAACCTAAAATCAGGCTCAACACCTGAACGGCCAATTCTGGCAACAAGGGTCGAATAAAATAAATGCTCAATGCCAGCATGAGAAAGGCAAAAATCACCTTAATCTGATGCATCCACTCGCCTGCTTTTGGTAAGGCTTTCGCACCCAAGACACTGGCAAGCAGTAATGGAATACCCATACCAAATCCCAAGGTGAATAATAGTAGAGCACCTTGCCACTGATTTTGCGTTTGTGAAATAAAGAGTAATGTACCCGCTAAAGGTGCAGTCATACACGGACCGACTAATAATGCTGAGATCATGCCCATGATACTTGCACCAAGCAAAGTCCCACCTTGTTGCACTGACTGCATTTGGTCGAGGCGATTCACCCATTTCTGTGGCAGTTTCAATTCAAATAAACCAAACAGATTTAAAGCGAATACAACGAACAATAGACTAAATGCAACTAATGTCGCAGGTTGCTGTAACCATCGTTGGAAATTTAGCCCTGCCACAGAGGCAATTAAACCCAATACGGCATAGACCATTGCCATACTAAATACAAAAGTAAGTGCAATCGTCCACGCTTTAACGCCTTTATGTTCACGAACAATCAATGAGGTCAAAATCGGCAACATTGGTAAAGAACACGGCGTAAATGCCAATAAAATTCCTAAGCCTAGAAATAATAACAAGCTATAAGCAAGAGAGTGCTGTGCCAATGTGCTTGACCACTGTTGGTCTTGCGCCATATTGGTTGAATTATTCAGCTTTACATCATTAGATTTTTCAGTTGTAAGTTCATCCCTCTCTGCGGTCTGAGCATTTAAGCTATTCGCAGAACGAGCAACATCTAAAAAACGTTTTTGTGAATTAGAACTGACATTTTCGACACTAACCAACCCATCAGCATCGGTTTGAAATTCAATATTTTGAGGTGGATAGCAAATACGGTCTTTGGCACAACCCTGCCATGTAACACGATAATGTTGAGATGCTTGAGTGCTAATCTCAAACTCTGCTTGCTGATAATAAACTTGGCTATGACCATAGTTTTCATCGTACTGTTCAATTGCTTTGGGTAATTTCAACGTAACAGGTTGATTGCCTTGTTGAACCTCAAATTTATGTTGATAGAGATAATAATTAGGCTGAATGGTCCAGTGTAACCGCGCTTGATTGGTTTTGGTCGATTCAACTGAAAATGCAAATGCCTGTTCAGGAGTCAGTAACGGTGCTGATAGATTGTCTTGAGCGTAAACCAAAGACGTACATAACAACAATAAAGTAGCCAAAAAGTAGCGCATTAATTGGCTAATGTACCCACCCTGAACAGACATTTTCATGTTCATCTCACTGTAACTCTCCCGATAACTTAAGACCTCATTCTGCCTGCAGAAGGATTTCAAAAGTTAGCGGAGATTTTGACTAGAATAAAACAGATAAACCTAAACCACCGTTATAGCTTTTTTGATCGCCATTCAAATCCACACCTATACTGGCATCAAGTTGAGCTCGATCATTTAAGCTATAGACTAAACCTGTCCCTAAACCATATTCATAGTCTTGGCTTTCTGCTTTACGATATACAAACTCTGAAAAACCAGATAATTTACCCGCAATTTTATAATCAATGGTTGGAATTGCAGTCACGGCCCAATCACTATTTTGTGCTTCATAACGCATGGTAATTGATGTACCCACCAAATCGCTGAATTTATATGCCACTGCTGAAGTGAGGCTATAAATATCATCTTGATTCGTGAATTCATCATTGCCAGTCGCAATAATCGCTTCTGCTAACAATGCCATTGTTAAACGATCATCTTTTAAATTAATCGCCTTTTTCAAACCAATACTGACATCACCTAAACCATTGGTTTCTTTCTTAGTGCCAGCATGTTTATATTGCTGCCAAACAGGACCTTGCCAACCCAGTTGCAGTTCTAGGCCATCAGCTAAACCTGTGCGTAAAAGCATGTCAGCGTTCAATGTAAGCGTTTTATCTTTTACGCCATCGACTGTCCCTTCTTGATAGCTTACGCTCGGTAGTCCTTGCTCCCACGCCAAGTGACCTACAGGTGTAATACCCGTACCTATACCTGAGCCTGGGCGGTCAAAAGAAAATTCTGCTGCAAATGTTGCAGTTGTCATGATTGATGCAGCAACCAAGCCTAATACTTGAAACTTTTTCATTGTTCTCCCCTTTATATCTTGTTGGCTAGACTTATGCCGTTAGCTCTTTTGACATTTTTGCGCCATGTTTGCGTAATAATTCGAGTGTTTCACGCTCTTCTATCAAAGATTCTGACCAGTCAATTTCATCAAAATCACAATCAAAAAATAGTTGGCTAATTGAAGACAAAATCGTTAGACCCTCTTCATCTCTTGTGTTTGGATCGACTTTTTCATCAAGTAAGCGTTGAACCACTGGTACGCATGCTGAACTTGCAGCATCCCAAAGCGGACCATAAAACTCTTCCGCATCCCATAAATGAAGATTGGCTTTCGCTTGAATTAATGCTTCTAAAATGTCTTGATAAACTTGTAATTGTTGTTGTTTGTCTGCTTCAGTCAATGGCTGACCTGCTTCATAAGCTTCACAGACATTCTCCCACCAGACAAATAAGCCATCACATAAAATAGAGACTGGGAAACCATGTTCTGGATCAATAAAGTTCGGGTCGAGTCCTTCAGCAAGTAAAGATTGCACTTGGTCTAAATCGAGTTGTTGTATGGCTTGCACCAAGGCCTGCTGCTGATTGCTTAACATGACCAATTCTCACAATATATTTAATGTTTCTATTATGCCGAATATCCCGACAGGTTTTTATAAAATCACGTATAAATTTGATATACACAAAAAAAAAGCCCAAAACTGGACTTTTTTTTCGCGTTTATCTTTACGCTTCATCATCAACTTTTACATCGTCATCGACGTCAACATATTCTGGTAAACCACCACGATGATGTTCTTTTTTCTCATATAAATGTTCCAAACTACGTTTTAGCTTATCAATCGCACCATGAATAGATGCATCAATATTTGCAGCTTTATGAGTCACGGCAAGTGGCTTCATACCCGCTGGACGAGCTTCGATCATACAACGTTTGTCATGATCGCCCGTTTTCTCCCCATTCTCATCACTAATATGAACCGAAAAATGTGTAATACGCTCGCTATAGCGTTGAAATTCTTGCGTAAGTTCTGCACGGACATAACTAATTAAACGTTCGCTACCTTGAATGTTTTTATCTGTACGGATTTCAATATTCATAAATATCTTCCTCTCTTTTCTGTGAGACGGTTCTACGAAACTTTTTTATTTAGCACGCTTTGAGCATGCATTCATTCAGTGCAGTTGTATATTCTGATTATGTAAATGCTTGTGGTCTCCTTGCTTCGCATCTGTTGCTTTTCAGTAGTTAAGAAGATCTTCTATAACTCCAATATCTGACTTTCATAACAAATATGCAAGCTGATTTTTGACATTTTTATTAAAACTTGATCAAAAAGATTTTTAAATTCATTGGCTTTTTTCTTTTGGTCGGTTCTATACAATTCTTTTGAGCATTTGGTCAAATTTGGCTTTATTTTTGCTTAATTCCTTGTATGCTTTACACGCCATTTTTGGGGGGATTTTTTAAATGCAATTGAAGCAACTTGCAGCGACTTGTTTATTGGTATCTACAGCAGCTTTCGTTCAGGCAAAGCCAATTTGGCAAGATTTTAGCCTCACTGGTTTATACGGTGAGAACTATGAAGTTGTCGATGAAAAGCAAACGACTCTAACAGTCGAATACGCTGCAAAAGTACAATATGCCGATGTCTTTTTCTTTATGGATCGTATGCGTGGTGGTGACGATCATAAAAGTACCTATTTCGAACTTTCTCCTCGCTTGAGCTTAGGCGAAATTTCTGGTCAAAAACTTGCTTTCGGCCCAGTCAAAGATGTCTTGATCTCAACAACATGGGAAAGCAATAACGATGACTTTTCTAGTTTTGACAACTTCTTGTACGGTGTAGGCTTTGATTTAGCAATTCCATATTTCCAATATGCGAATGTCAATTTCTACCGTGCAAACAATGAAAATACAGCAGATGACTATCAAATGACGATTGCCTATGCAGTGCCATTTAAAGTATCCACTGAAGATTTCTTGGTCGATGGTTTCCTTGACTGGTCTACAGCAGAAAAAGACCATGCAAGTGAACTCAACTGGACAACCCAATATAAATGGAATGTAGGTAAACACATTTCACCTGAAACACGTTTATATTTGGGCGTAGAACATTCTGTTTGGAATAACAAGTTTGGTATCAAAGGCAGCGACGAAAATAATGTCAGTGCTTTAGTGAAATACCATTTCTAAACGGTTTTGACTGATCAAAACAGCAAGGAATTCCTTGCTGTTTTTTTTTAGATCGCGCATATTGAAATAGATGAATTTTCTTTTATTTTGTTATGTCTCACGATCTTATACTTGCAACGCACACACTACAAAACTCTTATCAAATTCGTTTTGCAACTACTGATGATCTTGAGCAGATTCTCGCTATTTATAATCATGAAATCATCACGGGCACAGCCAACTGGAATGATCAAGCCATTACTTTAGCGCAATATCAACAGCGCTTTCAGGAGATGCAACAACAGCAATCTCCTATGATTGTAGTTGAAGATCAATCATTGAGAAAAATTGCTGGTTATGCCTATTACTCTGCCTTTCGTAGTATTACAGGCTATCGTCAGAGTATCGAACATTCTGTTTTTGTTGATCCAAGCTACGCACGTCAAGGTCTAGGCAAAGCCTTGATGCAACAACTGATCCATCTCGCGATACAACAAAACATGCATATCATGGTGGCTGCGATTGATAGTGAAAATATGGGTTCAATTGTGCTACATGAACAGCTTGGTTTTGTACAAACAGGTTATATGCCAGAAGTCGGACAAAAATTTGGACAATGGCGTGACTTGGTCTGGATGCAGCTACAACTTTCAACTACTCAATAAAAAAGCCTCTTACGAGGCTTTTATTAAATCGCCACCAATTCCCGAATCCCCTTTTCCGGCATTTCTGCACCTTGCCCGTTTGCAATCACTTGACCACGCGCCATCACCGTATAGTTATCTGCCAGTTCTTCAGCAAAATCGTAAAACTGCTCCACCAAAACGATCGCCATTTCACCCTGATCTGCCAATTTACGAATCACTCGACCAATGTCTTTGATGATCGAGGGCTGAATCCCCTCAGTCGGTTCATCCAAAATCAAGACTCTTGGCTCCGAGGCCAACGCTCTCGCAATCGCGAGCTGTTGCTGTTGACCACCTGACAAATCTCCACCACGGCGATGCTTCATTTCATCCAAGACAGGAAAAATTTCGTAGAGATGACTCGGTACTTTTCGAGTTTTCGCACCTGAAAATTTCGCCATACCAATTAAGATATTTTCCTCTACGGTTAAAGTTGAAAAAATATCTCGTCCTTGTGGCACGTACGCCAATCCTGCTCGTACTCGTTGCTCAGGAGACATCTTGGCTATGTCTTTTCCATCTAGCAAAATCTGTCCTGATTTAATCGGGAGAATCCCCATCAAACATTTCAGCAATGTGGTTTTACCTACGCCATTACGCCCTAAAACAACACTGCACTCCCCCACAGGCGCTTGAAAAGACACATCACGCAAAATATGACTGCCACCATAAAACTGGTTAATTTCTTTCACTTCTAACATGGCTGTCTCCTAGCGTCCTAAATACTTTTCAATCACATCTTCATTGGTTTGTACCTCTGCCAATGTGCCTTCTGCCAAGATTGCGCCCTGTGCCAACACCGTGACCTTTTCGCTAATGGTATCAATAAAGCTCATGTCATGTTCAACTACAACAAGCGTATGATTTTTCTTGAGTTCCAGACACAGTTCAGCCGTACGCTCGGTTTCCGCATCGGTCATACCTGCAACGGGCTCATCTAATAAAATGAGCTTCGGACGTTGCATCAACAACATGCCGATTTCTAACCACTGCTTTTGACCATGGGACAATAATCCTGCGGGCTTTTTCACAAATTCCTTTAAACGGATTTGCTCTAAACTTTCATCCAATGCCAATTGTGCTTCTGGATCTAAACGAGAAAATAAGCTCTTCTTGACTCGCTTATCTCGTGGTGCAGCGAGTAGTAAATTTTCCATGACTGTAAAATTTTCAAATACCGTTGGTTTCTGAAATTTGCGCCCAATCCCAGCTTCCGCAATTTCCTCTGTGCCCATTTTGGCAAGATCATAGTTTTGTCCAAAAAATGCCGTGCCAGTAGTCGGACGAGTTTTACCTGTGATCACGTCCATTAAGGTCGTTTTACCCGCACCATTTGGTCCAATGATGCAGCGTAATTCACCCTCAGCGATGTACAGTGATAAATCATTTAACGCACGAAACGAATCAAACCACACACTGACTTTTTCTAAATACAAAGCAATCCCGTGACTAAAATCTGCACCTTGGGTTTTGGCACGACCATAGCCCTCACCAAGTTGACCGCCATGTTGAGCTGAGTCTATGAATAAATCACTCATTTAATTGCTCTCCTTTTTAAAACGATCAAATAAACCAATCACGCCTTTAGGTAAGAAAATCGTCACTACGATAAATAGCGCACCTAAGATCAGTAACCACGCTTCGGGTGCTGCAACTGTGAAATAAGTCTTCACAGCATTGATTAAACCTGCACCAAGAATGGGTCCGATCAAGGTACCACGCCCCCCTGCGGCAACCCACACTGCCATTTCAATCGAGTTGACTGGATTCATTTCACTTGGGTTAATAATGCCAACCTGTGGCACATACAACGCCCCTGCGATACCTGCAATCACTGCCGATAGCACCCATGCTGAAAGCTTGTACCACAGTGTGCGATAGCCCAAATATTGCAAGCGGTTTTCACTGTCACGAATCGCGCCAAGAACTCGACCATAAGGACGATTCATCAGTTGACGTAAGCCGATAAAACACAGCATTAACACCAAAGCAGTGACAAAACATAAAGTGGCACGCATCGGCGCAGAGGTGATATCAAAACCGAGTAAGGTTTTAAAACCCGTGAAGCCATTATTTCCACCAAAACCTGTCTCATTGCGGAAGAATAATAATGCTGCGGCAAACGTCATGGCTTGGGTAATAATTGAGAAATACACACCCTTGATTTTTGAGCGGAAAGCAAAGAAACCAAAAATAAAGGCAACTAAGGCAGGCACAGATAAAACCAAGATCATCGTCCAAGCAAAATGCTCAGTCCCCACCCAATACCAAGGGAGTTCTGTCCAACTGAGGAAACGCATGAAATCCGGTAAACCATCGCCTGCGGATTCGCGCATCAAGTACATGCCAAAGGCGTAACCACCGAGGGCGAAATACAAACCGTGCCCCAAGCTTAAAATCCCTGCATAACCCCACACTAAATCCAGTGCCAATGCGACCAAAGCCAAGCACATGATTTTGCCAATTAACGTAATCCAATACGCTGACAGATAAAATGCTGAATCAGGGGATAACAGATGTAACCAAGGTAAGCTCAATAACACGGCAAAACAAATGGCAATCGCAATTGCGCTATACGGTTTATCTGCAAATAAAGAAGTGATTTTCATTGGCTTACTCCACGAAACGACCTTTGATGGCAAACAAACCTTGTGGACGCTTTTGGATAAACAAAATCACAAGAACCAAGAGAATAATTTTTGCTAAAACCGCACCTAGACCAATCTCTAGAACTGTACCGCTAATCCCTAAACCTAAGGCTGCAAGTACTGCACCCCACACTTGCCCCACGCCGCCAACCACAACGACAAGGAAGGCATCAATAATGTAGTTTTGTCCGAGGTCAGGCCCCACGTTACCCACTTGTGCCAGCGCACAACCTGCCAATCCAGCTAAGCCTGAACCTAAGCCAAATGCCAGCATGTCGATACGTGCAGAACGAATGCCCACGGCACGCGCCATTTGACGGTTTTGTGTCACAGCACGGATAAATAATCCGAAACGGGTTTTATTTAATAAGAAAACTAAAAGCAGTAAGACCGCCACAGTAAAACCAATAATCGCAATACGGTTATACGGCAACATCAAGCTTGGCGTCAGGGCAATACCACCACTGAGCCATGCGACATTCGACACTTCAACGTTCTGTGCGCCAAAGATCATCCGAACCGATTGCATCAAGATTAAGCTGACACCAAAGGTTGCCAATAATGTTTCCAATTGGCGGCCATAAAGCGGACGAATCACTGTGCGTTCAATCAACATGCCAATCAGCGCACTAACAAGAAATGCAGCAGGAATCGCAGCCAATAAATACCAATCGACTAAGCCTGCAAAGTGCGTTTTAAAAAAACTTTGAATCACATAAGTGGTATAAGCACCGATCATAATGAGTTCACCATGTGCCATATTGATGACACCAAGCAAACCATATGTGATCGCGAGACCAAGCGCTGCCAAAAGTAAAATACTAGCGGTACTGAGACCCGAAAATACATGCCCTGACCATTCACTGATTTGAATGCGCGTTTTAATTTTATTTTGTGCTTCAAGCAAAGCTGCTTTTAATGCAGGATTACTTTGTGGCTGTTCTAAGCTTTGGTTGATCAACGCCAATACATCTGGACGATTTGAATCCGCCAAAACTTTTACTGCTTCGATCTTGGTGAATTCATCTGAGCTATTAAAATCTAAACGTGCTTTCAGTTGTGCCAAACGTGCTTTAACCGCTTCACTTTTTTCATTGAGATAGAGTTGTTTGATCGTTGCTACATCGAGCTCATCTAAATTATTTTCTAAAATGTCCACCGCAGCTAAACGTTGTGCTGCATCGTCAGAATTCAATTTAACTTTGGCTTGTCCAAAGTTCAGTGCCTTACGTAAAGTATTGACCAGCGTCACTTGAGATACATCTGAGGGCCAAGTGTCGATGGCTTGCAATTGCGGATAACTTAATAATTTTTCATCGTTTTTTAAAATGTAAGTATGACCTGAACTATCGGTATATAACTCATTTTGATCAATATACGCGACCAATTGATCCAGTTGCTCAATACTGGCTGGCCATTGATTCAACATGGCACGGCGAGTAGCAAAGTCAGATTTAACAAAAGTTTGGATGGCATCCTGAGAAGTTGTAGACGTCACAGTTGTTGGTGAAGTAACTTCTGCCCATGCAGGATTAAACATGATCTGTGCCATGATGCAGAGCATTGCCAAAACATAGTGTTTCGCCATAAGACTCCCCCTTATATTTTCTATTTAAACCAATCAATCAGAAATAAAACTAAGAAAAACCTGCTGCCAAAACAGCAGGTTGCATGGAACAATTATTTAGGAATATATGGGCTCCAAGGCTCAGCTTTGATGGTTTGAGGCGTTTTATAAACCACATCAAATTGACCATCACCACGGATTTGTCCGATCATCACAGGTTTATGTAAATGGTGATTGGTTTCATCCATTTTGAGGGTATAACCTGATGGCGCAGCAAAAGTTTGACCTGCCATCGCATCACGAACTTTATCAACGTCCGTTGTACCTGCTTTTTCAACCGCTTGTTTCCACATATTGATACCAACATAAGTCGCTTCCATCGGATCGTTGGTCACAACTTTATCGGCATTTGGAAGTTTGTACTCCACCGCATATTGCTTGAATTTATTCACAAACTCGGTGTTTTTCGGATTTTTAACTGACATGAAATAGTTCCATGCCGCTAAATGACCCACCAATGGTTTGGTATCAATTCCACGTAATTCTTCTTCGCCAACTGAGAAAGCCATCACTGGAATATCAGCAGCTTTAATACCTTGGTTGCCTAACTCACGATAGAAAGGAACGTTGGAATCGCCATTGATGGTCGAAATCACCGCAGTCTTTTTGCCTGCAGAGAATTTCTTAATATTGGAAACAATGGTTTGATAATTACTATGACCAAACGGTGTGTACTCTTCCATGATGTCTGCATCGGCAACACCTTTAGATTTTAGGAATGCACGCAGGATTTTATTGGTGGTGCGTGGGTAGACGTAATCTGTACCGAGTAAAACAAAACGTTGTGCTTTACCCCCCTCTTCTCCCATTAAATACTCAACTGCAGGAATCGCTTGTTGATTCGGCGCTGCACCTGTATAGAAAATATTTTTAGACTGTTCCTGACCTTCATATTGCACTGGATAGAACAATAAACCATTTAACTCTTCAACCACAGGAAGCACCGACTTACGTGATACTGATGTCCAGCAACCGAAAATAACGGCAACTTTGTCCTGAGTAATTAACTGACGTGCTTTTTCAGCAAATAGCGGCCAATCTGATGCTGGGTCAACAATGACAGGTTCGAGTTTTTTACCCATCACCCCGCCATTGGCATTGATTTCATTAATGGTCATCAAGGCGGTATCTTTCAGAGAGGTCTCAGAAATTGCCATCGTGCCAGAGAGTGAATGTAAAATCCCCACCTTAATCGTATCGCCACTTGCTGCAGGTGCCGCTTTCGTTTCAGTTTTTGTTTGTTCTGTTTTTTCGGCTGGTTTTGAACAACCTGCCAGACCTACCCCCATCATGGCTGCCATAAGAACGGACATTGACATTAATTTGTTTTGCATCTTTGTTCTCCACAGATTGATCTTTTGATTTTTACTGAGTGGAGTTATTCAATTTTTATGCCAAAAATTTAAGCTATTGTTTTATTTTAATATTTATTAAATAAAATAAATAAGAATCCAATCTTGTATACAACATTGCATACAAAAAGAACGAGATGAACTAAAATGATGCAGATTAATTTATCCTAAATATGGGTAGACCCTAGATAAAGAAAAGCCAAGCATGAGCTTGGCTTTTAATCTTTCAATTAAAAAGAATTAAACAACTATATCCGCTAAATTACCTTTCTGTTCTAACCAATGCTTACGATCACTCGAACGTTTTTTTGCAAGCAATTTATCTAATAACCCTGCGGTAAAATGCGCATCATCCAAATCGAGTTGGACTAAACGGCGCGTATTTGGGTCCATCGTGGTTTCACGCAATTGACTCGCATTCATCTCACCTAATCCTTTAAATCGAGTGATTTGCGGATTTTTATTACCTTTCACTTTTTTCAAAATGCTTTCGAGTTCACTATCATCCAACGCATAATAAACATCTTTACCAATATCAATACGATACAGTGGTGGCATTGCGACAAACAAATGACCATCTTCAACTAAAGTCGGGAAATGTTTCACAAACAAGGCACAGAGTAATGTCGCGATATGTAGACCATCAGAGTCTGCGTCGGCAAGAATACAGATTTTCCCATAACGCAATTCAGAGAGATCATCGCTACCCGGATCAACCCCTATGGCAATCGCAATATCATGTACCTCTTGAGAAGCGAGCACCTCATCCGAAGATACTTCCCATGTATTTAGAATTTTTCCACGAATCGGCATAATCGCTTGGAAATTCTTGTCACGCGCTTGTTTAGCACTTCCACCTGCCGAATCCCCTTCGACAATAAACAACTCACTGTCTTCACGCGTTAAACCGACACAATCAGCCAGTTTTCCAGGTAACGCAGGACCAGAGACGATCTTTTTACGCTCCACTTTTTTCGCTGCTTTTAAGCGACGCCCAGCTTTAGCAATTGCCATTTCAGCTAACTGCGTTGCAATCTCAGCATGTTGGTTTAACCATAAAGCAAAGGCATCTTTGGCAATATTCAGCAAAATATTGGAGGCTTCACGACTGGATAAGCGCTCTTTGGTCTGCCCCGAAAATTGAGGTTCTTGGAATTTCAGCGATAGAATGAAATTGACCCCATCCCAAACATCTTCTGCCGAAAGTTTCATATTACGTGGTAATAAATTACGTAATTCACAGAACTCTCGTAACGCCTCCGTGACCCCTGAACGCAATCCATTGACATGCGTACCACCTTGTGCAGTTGGAATCAGGTTGACGTAGCTTTCCTGAATCTGCTCACCCCCCTCGACATTCCAACAGATCGCAAATTCACAAGCTGCTCGCTCTGCTTGTCCACTACTGACAAAGGCAGGATCAGGTAGAATCTCTCGATCCTCAAGTTCATCCATTAAATAATCGACTAGACCATTTTCAAATTGCCATTCGATTTTTTCATTATTGATTTTATCGTCATAAATAATTTTTAAGCCCGCCGCTAAAACGGCTTTAGCTTTCAAGTTATGCTTCAATGCTTTTAGTGCAAATTTTGGACTATCAAAGTATTTTGCTTCTGGCCAAAAGCGAACGGTTGTTCCTGTCGCACGTTTCGCAACTTTACCTTCTAACACCGATAATGGTGCAACAGGTTCACCTTGTTCAAACGCCATTTGATACAAGTTACCTTGGCGTTGTACCGCAACCTCAACGCGTGTTGATAAAGCATTCACGACAGAAATACCGACACCATGTAAACCACCAGAAAATTGGTAATTATCGGTACTAAATTTTCCGCCTGCATGTAATTTGGTCAAAATAATTTCGATACCACTTTGTCCATATTCAGGATGAATATCGACTGGCATACCTCGTCCATTATCTTCGACTGACAATGAACCATCTTCATAGACCGTGACACAAATTTGATTGGCATGTCCTGCAAGTGCTTCATCCACCGCATTGTCAATCACCTCTTGCGCCAAATGGTTTGGACGTGAGGTATCGGTATACATACCGGGACGACGACGAACAGGATCTAAACCTGAAAGAACTTCAAGGGATTGTGCCGTGTATTGTGTCACTTGGTCTGACTTCCTTATTAGAGGGCTGTCGATAAAAATCGGAGTACGAAAGGTAATTTTTCTTCAAAATCATCCATTGCATGATTACCATCAGCGTCGGTTAAAATCAATGCAGATGGCTGTGCTGCATTATAATAACGTTGTGCTTGACGATAATCCAAGACTTCGTCACCTCGTTGCAACAGTACAAGAATTTTATCAGCATGCTTTAACTTCGTGTCAGCAATTGATTGTAATTGCTGCAATTGGTCGGCATCGAGTGTCCATGAATCAGTGACTTTGAGTGGGATTTGTTCAATCCCGAATAAATCTTCGAATAACTGCCATGGTTGCATAGCAGGATTAATCAGTACAGCAGGGCATCCATACTTTGCGACAAAATATGTCGCATAGAATCCCCCTAAGCTACTTCCAACCAATCTCACTTGATGGAGTGGTAAACTTTCAATCAGCTTAGAAACATCTCTTAAAACGTGTTCAGGCGGTTTATTCAAATCAGGTAAATGCACATCAGCATGCTCAACATTTGTGCAATATTGTTCTAATTGTTGCCCCTTTTTTGACATGGGGCTGCTTTGAAAGCCATGTAAATAAATAATTTGCATACGCACCATAATAGACAACAGCTTGACTTATTATCAAATAAATCACATTATTTAAGTTAATAGATAAATAAATAACAATATAAATTACATTTAAGCTTGATATTGTCTGACACAAAAAACGATTGTGCGCTCCGTTCATCAGTATTCTAAAAAAATTACTTATGAAACACATAAGATGTAAGCGTTTGTTGTAGTTTATCTAAAGAATATTAAGTCAATTACTTCAAACCTTCGGTATATATCAAGGATGGGGAAATCAATATGCCAAGTTTAACGCCTCTGCATGAAACCTACTGCAAATGGGACAGTACACCCCCGAGTCAGGCAGATGTTTTGGAAGGTTTGGCGCAAGTTGTGAGCACGAGCTTAAGTGGTGTTCACGAATTGGTGCAATTAGTGCAAACAGAAGTGTTACGGACAACACTTGGTTTAAGCGCACAAAAAGCTAAAAATTTACAGAAACTTCCACAGTTACAAAAATTTTATCAATTTTCTTATGACACATTACAGAAGTACGGTAGCAGTTTTCTTGCACCAAGTTTACGTCATATTATTGAAAAATTCCCTGTGCTGCATGATAAACCCCTGACACCAACACTGCATTTCGTGGTGGGTGCATTAAACGGGATTTTTGGAGACTTTTTCTTAAAACAACACAACCCAATGGCTTTACCTATGGTGCTTTATGATCATTATGGATCATTACAACAAGGTGAATTAACTGGTCGTATTGTCATTCTTACACATGGTCTGTGTATGAATCATCTCAGCTGGTCAAATAGCCGTTATGGTGGAATTGGTGAACGTCTGCTTGCGCAACGGGACAACAACACCATGTTATATCTGAACTACAATACAGGGCGTCGTATTTCTGCAAATGGTCGAAGCTTTGCCAATGTACTTGAAGATTTAGTACAACGAAATCCAAGAATCACCAGCATTGATTTAATCGGACATAGTATGGGTGGCTTGGTTTCTCGTAGTGCCCTATTTTATGGCAAACAGAATCTCTATCAATGGGTGCATATGGTTGAGAATTTAGTTTGTATTGGTTCGCCACATCATGGTGCGGCGCTAGAACGCTTTGGTTTTATTTTGCAAGATAAATTGGGCGCGTTCCCTTTTATTAGCTTAATTGGTCAACTGATCAACATTCGTAGTAATGGTATTTTAGATTTGCGTCATGGCAGTGTTCGAGATGACGATTGGGAACATAATAATGCACGTATTGGCTTTGCTGATGATAATCGTAAACCTGCACCATTACCCTCTCATATCAATACCTTCTTAATCGCAGGTACTTTAGAATTTGAGAAATTGCGTAATAAAGCACTCTCTGTCATTGGCGATTATTTGGTCAGTGTGGAAAGTGCGCTAGGTGAACATCAAAATCCACGCTTCCAACTTAAATTACCAGAAACCCATAAAGCCGTATTCTATGGTTTAAACCATTTTGAAATTCAGTACCATTCGAGTGTTGCTGAACAGATTACACGTTGGTTATATCCCGATGTTGACGAAGTCGTTGAGGAAGGTATCCAAACACATTTAATCAATGTTCCGAATAATTATACTTTTGATGATTTAGATGGCATCGTAGAAACCTGATGTCAGTCTTCTTGATCTAAAAAAAAGCCAACTCACGTTGGCTTTTTTATTATTTAGCAACACTATAATGTCTAAACAACTGCCACAAACATACCAATAAGATCAAACTAAAATACAGCAACGACCACACGGGTAGAGATTGTCCTAAGAAAGTCCAATCTATTGCTGCACATTCGCCTGAACCTGAAAGCACTTCCTGAAATACCGCTTTCATTGGCAATGCATCAACTAAATAGTCCAAGCCTGGACCGCAACTTGGCACCTTATCAGGTGGTAAATGCTGTAGCCAAACATGACGAGATGCCACGCCCACTGACCAACCGATGGATAAGGTTGCTAATAGTGCATAAAAACGTTTAAAACCATTTGAAATCGGATTATGAATAAATGCGACTAATGCAATCAATCCCATTCCAATTAAGCCAATACGTTGGAAAATACACAGTGGGCAAGGCTCTAAACCTTGCACATGTTCTAAATACAACGCAAACGAGATACCAATAATACTCGTTAGTACCAATAATGCACTAACTAAGCGGTAAGTCCATCGCATGGGAAGTCCTCTAAAATTTTAACGGTATTGCGCAAGATATTGTTCAAAGCTGATGTCATTATCTTGTTCAAGTTGCGCCTGTTTTTGCAACGATGTTTGCGCTAATTCTGCAAAATATTGTTCTCTTTCTGCACTCAATTGATGTTGTTCATAACGATTGACATGTTGTTGAGCCATGACACTCCCGAAGCTCCATGTCCCACCATGATCCAAAGTATCTTTAATCACATGCGCGGAAAGCGTATTTTCAACATGATCTAAACGCTGCTGCATCACTTGGATTGCCTCAGAATATAACTGTGAACCATCCATTTGATCTAACAAAGTAGCGCAGTCTTGAATCACATTTAAATGACGTTGTGCCCAATCATGCAGTGAAACTATTGTTTCACCTTCTATAATTTTAGCATCTACTGCACGTCCACGATTGACCACTTCAGTTTGATTATGATCAATCTGTTCCTGTTCATCGGCAAATAAATCAGGACTGTCATTTAATAAACAATACAATGCTAAACTTTCAAGAAAACCCGCTGAAATTTCATCAATTCCAATCGCACTATAAGGGTTCACATCTACGGCACGTAATTCTACATAGCCAACACCACGATTCTTCAATGCTTGTGATGGGGTTTCACCTGCTTGTGGTACTTGTTTCGGACGAACTAGACTGTAGTATTCATTTTCGATTTGGAGCACGTGATCATTGATTTGAATCGGCTCACCCTGTTCATCATTTAAACCTAAATCGGTAAATTCAGGATAAGGGGTATGTACCGCTTTCTGTAATCCATCAAGATAATCGTGTAGATCGTTATAATGGATGCCCAATTCTTTTTGTGCTGAATTTTGGTATCCCAAGCGCCCCATGCGTAAGGCAGTTGCTTCAGGTAAATAGAGAGTGCCCTTGACCAGTGGCTGTAGATGATGTTCACGGCCTGTTAGGAAACAGCGGCAGACCGATGGGCTTGCACCCAACAAATACATCACTAAAGGGGTAAGTCGGATAAAGTTTCGAATCAGGCCAAAATAACGATGGCTACGATAATCCTGCAAACTGAGTTGTTTTAATTCTGGCTTGGTTTCATGTTGTTGCAATACTGAAAACAATTGATCAGGAAAAGATAAATTGTAATGCACGCCAGAAATGGTTTGCATACGGCGGCCATAACGTACACCTAAACCATGACGGTATAAGGTTTTAAAGCGGCCAATATTAGAAGTGCCGTACTGTGCTAATCGAATATTTTCTTCATTATCATCCAACATACACGGCATGGACAGTGGCCATAATCTTTCGCCTTCTTCTAGCTGCTGATGTACCACGCTATGAATATCTCTTAATTCATCTAATGCAGCCGCGATGGTTGTTTTCGGTGTAGTAATAAACTCCATCAATGCTTCTGAATAATCTGTCGTAATATGCGGATGTGTTAGTGCAGAACCTAAAGCTTCTGGATGATTTTTTTGTGATAAAAATCCATTGCTTTGCATACGTAAACTTTCGCGTTCAATACCGCGTAGCATCCCCTTTAATAGCGAAGCATCTACACAAGTCGGTATCACAGAGGAAGAATGTATGCTGGGTTGATTCATAATTTATATGCTCGCTTATTTAAGATCAGCCAACCACATGAATGGTCGCGACTTGGTTATTCTGCCAATTATAACGACAATTGTGATCTAGTCATCTGATTTAGTTTGGCAATTTTTATCACAATCTTGTTATATAAGACATGCTGAAATTGTGATTTTATTAAAAATAAATTTTCCCATGAGCACTGAACTATGCAAGCACAGGATATTCTTAATTTTTGGTTTAATCCTGAACACCGTTCACTTTGGTTTGCCAAAAGTGATGAATTTGATGCAAAAATTCGCGACCAATTTCAAATAATTCACCATCAAGCGACCCAAGCAGAGCTTTGGTCTTGGCGACACACACCAGAAGGTCGTTTAGCCGAAATCATTGTGTTGGATCAATTTTCTCGCAACTTATATCGTGATCAAGCGCAAGCTTTTGCCTATGACAGCATGGCATTGATGCTTGCTCAAGAAGCAATTAGTTTACAATTCGATGCTCAACTGAATCCCGAACAACGCTCATTTTTATATATGCCATTTATGCATAGTGAATCTAAATTAATGCACGAGTTTGCTTTAAAACTGTTCCAACGTTTAGGGAACGAAATTAATTTGAGCTTTGAAAAAAAGCATAAAGTGATTATTGACCGTTTTGGGCGTTATCCACATCGTAATGCCATCTTAGGTCGAAGCTCGACACCTGAAGAACTGACCTTTTTAACACAACCAAATAGCAGCTTTTAAGTCTTTCGTCTCCTGAGACATTGAACATAGGAATTGCAAAATGAAATCTTTATTCATATGTGCCCCTCTCCTTGTTACATTAACACTGGCAGGATGTGTAACTGTTCCATCAAAACCCAAAACCTTCGATCAACTGGGTCAATTCACCGCTTATCCATTGAATAACAAAACTTACCGTATTGGTTTCCAAGCAGATAATAATTTGAGTTATGGTACGGCAGAGGAAATTACTTTACTCAAAGCCGCACAAACTACAGTCAAAAACGGTTTCCGTTATTTTACTGTTGTTGATGATCCGAGTAACGCACGACATAAAACGCAACGCCAAGCTGTGATTTATCCGACACCCTCTTATTACCCATATGGTTATTATCGCCGACATCCAGCCTTTTGGCCTGACCCATTCTATGATATGCCTCAAGTGGTCAATCTTGATCCAATCCAAGTGTCGTATACTATCGAGTGTTTTCAGACTCAGCAGCAATCACCTGATGCTTTTGATGCGCAACTCATTTTGCAATCATTAGGGCAAAAATACGGATTGAGTCCAACAGGAGACGTGTTGCAGCCCCCTGTACTACCTCAAAACAAAAAGTAAATTGATAAGGATGACTCAATGAATTCAGTCGAAGAAATCCACGTACCGAGCCTGCAAAGAAGTAAGTACTTCGCCACTATGGCATTGATCATTGCGGTTGTAGCATGGATTGGCTTAATGGTCGCGGCGCATTTTTTACCTGAATATAAATGGGTCATTCATATTTTTATGTTAGGTGCGGAAGCAGGTGTAGTTGGTGGGCTGGCTGATTGGTACGCTGTCACTGTACTTTTCCGCAATCCTTTTGGAAAAATGCCTTTACCCAAACTATTGCGTGACCATACCGAAATCATTCCACGGAATAAAGCGCGTATTGCAGAATCAATGGGCCGCTTTGTACAAGAAAACTTTTTATCTCCTCAAATCGTTGAACGCAGTTTAAAAAATGCTGACCTCAGTTTGGCCGTCGGTCAATGGCTAGCCAACCCTCAAAATAACCAACAAGTCGTACAGATGATTCAACATACTGTACCGAAAATTTTTGAATTTGTGAGCCAAGATCAAATTGCCCACTTTGTGCAAAACAATAGTGTGCAATGGGTACGCAGTACCAAAATCAATAAACTCGCCAGTGAAATGTTACGTGCTGTTTTGGAAAATGATTTCCATCAAGACGTATTACAACGCGGTCTTGATTTAGCGCATGAGTGGATGGTCTCTCATCCTGAAAAGGCAAGAGATCTATCACGTAAACTGTTCCAAGAATTAGGTGTTTGGAAACTCGCCAAAGGCGCAAGCTGGATTGGGATTGATGTGCAACAACGGACAATTGACTCACTGATTGAAAAAGTTGAATCCATGCTGGCTAACCCTGAACATCCGTGGCGGCAGGACATTGAGACCACCACGCATAATCTGATGTTACAGCTTGCGGACAGCAACAGTGAAGCCAGCAAGCGCTTAAATCAGAGCAAGGATGATGTGCTAGACAGTCCACAGGTGCTGAACTTTATTAGTGGTGCTGTGGCAATTTTATGTGATGCGATTAAAACCGATTTAATGCAGGAAAATTCTGGTATTGCAACGAATTTACAGGCTGCGATACAACAGCTTGGTGAAAGCTTGATTCAGAATGAAAAAGTCCGTCAGGTTCTGAATGAAAAAATGGTCGGCTTAGCGACGAATTTCAGTGAACAATACAGCGACAAGATCATCCGTTATATCAGCGAACGTATCCACGAGTGGGATTCACGCGAAATGATCGCCAAAATCGAGAGTGAGGTCGGTGGTGATTTGCATATGATCCGCGTCAACGGTGTGATTGTCGGGGCGTTTATTGGTTTGGCGCTGGGTATCATTCGTGCCATTGTTGAAAATGTTTTGTAAATAGCAACAGAACGATGGGGGAATTTGCTCCTCATCGTTATGCAGATTGCACCAGTTGCTGTTTACTTTCTTGATAATAACGAATCAAAGTATCTGTATCTTGTTTTAAAAATGCAGTTAGATAGGCTTTCACTTGTACCAATGAAAGTTGTTTAAAATGAACTTTTTCTTTCGCCTGTCGTGTAACTAATCCAAATATTTGTTTTTTAGGGACAACCACTGGAATGTCTGTCTTGACGATAAAGTTAAGTTCCTGAGATGATCCGTAGGTATTCAATACGATTTCTATGGTCTGTTCTGTCTTTTCATCGGTAATGGTAAACGTTGGGCTAGCACCATCAAGCTGCAGCCAACGGCTTAATTGTTTTTTCCAGCCCATTTTATCAAAACGAGTTAATACCCCAATGGTATTCAGTGCCTCAAGCTGCTCTACATCTTTTAAATCAATATGATGTGGGTAGCGTATTTTTAGATCGAAACTGTCCATTACTCTATGTCCCATTTCACGATAATTGGTATTTAATTGAACCCCTCGATAGAAATTATAGCGCTTTACAGCAGCAACTAAAATAGCGTATCATCATGAAAAACAACAATTTTTTAGACAATTTTCAATAAAAAATGACCAATTCCGTCACTATTGTTTTTATTCAGACACAATTACCTGCTTTTTCCTGACATAAGACACCTTTTTCAGTCGATTAACGGCAAAATTCAACATTTACCTTAATCACAATAACTTGGTCAGGCATCACTTTTCACTATACAATCACGGCAAAACAAAACGTCAATCAGGTTAAAAACAATGTTGCAGCTTCAGTCAAAACTTCCAAGCCAAGGCGTGACTATTTTTAGCGTGATGACTGAACTCGCACAACGACTGAATGCACTGAATCTGTCTCAAGGCTTCCCCGATTTCCCTGCTCCACCTGCATTGCTTGAAGCGCTGAGCCAAGCCACGCTTTCAGGTTATAACCAATACCCTGCGGGAGATGGTGTTTTAGTACTCAGAGAACAACTGGCCAAACAGTTTTTACAGCGAGATCAACTGCAACTCGATCCTGTCACCGAAATCACCATTACCCCTGGCGCAACCATTGCGATTTTTTGTGCCATTCAAGCCTGTATCCATGCAGATGATGAAGTTATTATTTTTGACCCGAGCTATGACAGCTATGCCCCTGCAGTACAACTGGCAGGGGGGAAATCCGTTCATATTCATTTAGAGGTACCAACATTTCAGGTGAATTGGCAAAAAGTTAAAGATTGTATCAATGCAAAAACTCGCATGATTATCGTCAATACACCGCATAATCCGACTGGTGCGATTTGGTCAGAACAAGACTGGCATCAACTGATTGAACTCATTCAAGATAAAAATATCGTTGTGCTCTCTGATGAGGTCTATGAACATCTCGTTTTTGATGGACAAAAACATTTTAGTGCACTGCAATTCCCCGAATTACGTGAACGCAGTTATGTAATCGGTTCTTTTGGCAAAAGTTATCATGTCACAGGTTGGAAAACGGGTTATTGCGTTGCAGCACCACATTTAATGCGTTTGTTTCGTCAAATATATCAATTTGCCAATTTCTGCGGCACCACACCTTGCCAAATAGCATTAGCGAACTATATGCAGCAACATCCTGAGCACGTTCAGGAACTCCCGAACTTTTATCAGGCAAAACGGGATCTTTTTAATACCCAAATTCAAAACTCACGTTTGCAATTTATTCCATCACAAGGCACTTATTTCCAAAATCTCGATTATAGTGCGATTCGCCCTGACTTGAATGATGTGGAAATGTGCCAATTCCTCGCAGAGCAACACAAAATTGTCGCGATTCCTATTTCCGTTTTTTATCAACAAGCGCCCGAGTCACTACGCCTGATTCGATTCTGCTTTGCCAAAACTGATCAGACTTTACAAGGTGCAGGAGCAATCCTTGCAGAGTGTTGATCAACAAAAATAAACCGAACAATCATGACTTCAACCTGATTGATGATGGTATGGTGGAAAAAGAAAAAATAGAAACGTTTCTGGGCGAAGCGTGAAGGAAATAGAATGACACCACGCCAACCTTTGGTCATGCAACCCAATCTCTGGAAAACATTTTTTGTTTTTCTGGTTCCCTTGATTGCCACCAACATTTTACAGAACTTATCAGGAACGATTAATACCATCTTTGTCGGTCAAATGATGGGAGTAGATGCGATTGCTGCGGTGTCTGTATTCTTCCCAATTCTTTTCTTTTTATTGGCATTTGTGATCGGGATCTCAGCGGGAACGACTGTACTGATTGGACAGGCATGGGGTGCGCAAAATCTTGAAAAAGTCAGAAGTGTGATTGGCTCTACCCTATTTATGACGTTGATTGGTGGCAGCATTATTGCTGTTTTAGGTTGGAGCTTTGCCGAGCATATTTTGCAATTATTAGGTACAGATCCTAAAGTCATGCACCTCTCTTTGCCCTATGTTCGATGGATGCTGGTGGGTAGTCCATTACTGTTTGTCTATATTATTTATACTTCGATTTTACGCGGTGTCGGTGATAGTGTTACCCCTCTAATTGCATTGAGCCTAACCAGTCTGATTGGTTTGGCGGTAACACCTGTTTTGCTCAAAGGCTATTTTGGATTCCCTGCTCTGGGCATTGTCGCGCCTGCTGTTGCAACAATCATGGGATATGCCGCAGTCCTTATTTTTCTGAGCTTCTATCTCAATTATAAGAACCATCCACTGAAAATAGATGCCCGTCTATTGAAAAGTATTCGTCACGATAGCAACCTAAGCAAACTAATCTTAAAGCTTGGTATCCCAACAGGCATCCAAATGGTGACAACTTCATTGGCAGGCTTAGTCATTATTGGTTTGGTTAATCATTATGGTGCACATGCGACCGCAGCATATGGTGCAGTGAACCAAGTACTCAACTATATTCAATTTCCAGCCCTCTCTATTTCAATTGCGGCTTCTATTTTTGCCGCTCAAGCGATTGGTGCAGGCAAACCCGAACTATTAGCCAAAGTCACACGAACCGCTTTGGGAATGAATGTCATATTTACTGGTAGTTTGATCACTTTGGCTTACTTATTTTCCAAATATTTAATGGCTCTATTTATTACCGATCACAGCGTCATTGAACTTGGGCAGCAGCTCTTATTTATTGTGTTATGGTCAATTTTATTCTTCGGTGCGAGTGCTATTTTTGCTTCAATCATGCGAGCTAGTGGAACCGTCAATGTTCCCATGATGATTAATATTCTCACTATTATTCTAATTGAAGTCCCTTGTGCCTATTGGTTTAGTTCGTTATGGGGCTTAACGGGCATTTGGACTGCTTATGCACTTTCTTTTGTCTGCTTATGCATATTACAAGCCTCTTATTATCAGTTCGTTTGGAAGAAAACCAAGATCAAAGTCCTTATTTAAAAATTTCTTTGATCCTCAAATAAAAAAGCCATTCTCTAAGAATGGCTTCTTTATGCTTGCAACTTACATCATTTTCGTTGCAATCGCTGCAAGACGTTGATAACCCGTTGGGAATAAACGCTGGAAAGAATCCACAATACGCGCATCTGTTCCAATTAACAGACGGCGTTTATCTTTCAACACTGCATTTAAAATCTGACGGGCCGCCTCTTCTGGTGGTGTACGTAAGAATTTATCAAACTGCTTGATCGATTTGTTTGGATCCATGCCCAAGCTCTTTAAACTGTCATTCATTTTCGCCGCTTTTGCGATATTGGTACGGATACCACCTGGGTGTACACAAAGAGAACTTACGCCACTCTTTTCAATATCAAGTTCTTGACGTAATGATTCAGTAAAACCACGTACCGCAAATTTTGTTGCATTGTATGCAGATTGTGTTGGTTGCGAAGTTAAACCAAAAATACTTGAGATATTGATGATATGACCATCTTTGGTTTGCTTAATGAATGGTAAAAATTCTTTGGTGCCGTAAACCACGCCCCAAAAGTTAATGCCTACAATCCATTCCAAATCTTCATAACTTGCGCCTTCAACAGTTGAGCCAAGTGCCACACCTGCGTTATTAAAAATCATATTCACTGAGCCATGATCTTGAACAGTTTCTTGCGCCCATTGCTTCACCGCTTCACGGTTTGAAACATCAAGAACTTTGGTCGTTACTTTGATTGGATTTTGTTTTACCAACTCAACAGTTTGCGCTAATCCTTTCTCATTTATATCACTCAATGACAAATGGCAACCTTGTTTAGCCAATAAAATTGCCAATTGCTGTCCAATCCCAGAACCTGCACCTGTGATCGCTGCGACTTTATTTTTAAAATTTTTCATTGCCTATCCTTTGTATTTCGAATGATATGCACACATTTGTCTTGATCATGTGCAGTTTAAGCTATAACCAATATAATTTTGACAATACGTGTTGTCAATATAGTACACTACAGCTTTAAGACAAATGGCAATAACCAACATATTGCTTGTCATATTAGGTCTATTTACATTTCATGACGTAAGATGTTTAGACACGATGAAATAAGTTTTACGAAATTTAGTTATTATAAATTCGCAAGACCTGTTTAAAATGCAAATAAATCTTAGACATACGATTTAAAGACTTTTTAGGGAACGGTTTTTCCATGGCAACTGAAGATCTAGCGACACGCAAGAAAAATAATACCGAAGCGAAAGAGCGCCAGTTTAAAGGTCTCTCTTTAACTGAACGCAAAGAAGCTCGCCGCGAAAAATTGATTGAAGCAGGCATTGCGACCTATGGTACACAGGGTTTTTTTTCGGTCACTGTCAAAGATGTCTGTAATGAGGCGAAGCTGACTGAGCGTTATTTTTATGAATCATTTAAGAAAAGTGAGGAGCTTTTCCAAACGGTATTCTTAAAAATGATTGGCAAAATGCAAAATTGCTTAACCCAAGCTGTGCTCATGGCTGCACCTGAACCTAAGAATATGGTCACGGCAGGTTTATCCGCATTATTAAGTGCAATTAAAGATGACCCTCGTATGGCACGAATTATTTATATCGATGCCATGTTGGTTCAAGACTTGCATAATCAAGCCACGATTCAAGAAACCTTGACCCAATTTGATCGTATTATTCAAGCATTCATGATGATTACCATGCCAAATGCACCCCAAAGTGGTGAAGAAGTTTCATTAATGGCAACAGGTTTAAATGGTTATGTGACGCATATTATTATTCGTTGGGTTTCCGAAGGTTTTAAACAGCCCTTAGAGGATGTGTTATCTGCTTGTTGTGCTGTGTTTTTATCATTTATTGAAACCACCTCACAAAAAAATTAAAATCCTTTTACAGTTTTGTGACGAACAAAATAAAAAGGTTTCGATGGTATTAAACAAATGAATTCATTTATTTTATTTGCAAACAACTTGTCATTATTTGGTCACTACTCTGCCTTAGAATTGTCACAATTTATTGCTAAATTCGACTTTATTAACTGTTTTGCAATGATATTGTCATAATTAATCTTTGTAATAAGCCTGTCATAACAACAAAACGGTTCACCGTTACAGATTTTAAGGGTATTGCGCAGTGAAAGATGACTATATTTTAATTGTCGATGATGAGCTACCGATCCGCGAAATGATCCATACCTCTTTGGATATGGCAGGCTTCCAATGTTTACAAGCTGAGGATGCAAAACAAGCGCATCAGATTATCGTCGATCAGCGTCCTGCTCTTATTTTGCTGGATTGGATGCTACCGGGTGGTGTCAGTGGTGTAGATCTATGCCGTCGTCTCAAACGTGATGAAAACTTAGCTGAAATTCCTGTCATCATGCTGACAGCACGTGGTGAAGAAGACCATAAAGTGCAAGGGCTAGATGCGGGTGCAGATGATTACATGACCAAACCATTCTCTACACGTGAATTGGTTTCTCGTATCAAAGCTGTATTGCGTCGTGCAAATGCACTCAGTGGCGAAAAAGTCATTGATGCTAATGGCTTAATGCTTGATCCAGTCAGTCAGCGTGTGAGCTTTGGTAACAGTATTCTCGATATGGGTCCAACCGAATATCGTTTATTGGCTTTCTTTATGACGCACCCTGAACGTGCGTATACACGTGCACAATTACTGGATCAAGTTTGGGGCGGTAATGTCTATATCGAAGATCGTACCATTGACGTGCATATCCGACGTTTACGCAAAGTCTTAGAACCTTTTGGCGTAGATCGTTTTGTACAAACAGTACGTGGCACAGGCTATCGTTTTTCTACACGAGCTGATTTAGCAGCAGGTTAAAATCCTTTATGTATGAACCTTATCCCGTCCCTGAACTGGCACGTGAACATCAACGTTTCCGTCACAGCAATTTATGGACGTTTGCAAAACAAGATCTAAGACTGCTACTTTTTTTCTTATTGATTGCGAGCTTAATTGGATTCGGGGTTGGATACTTTTGGAGCTGTATTTTTGTCGCGTTTGTCGTTTTTTTTATACTCCAACTGCGCTCACTGTATTTAGTCAATGAGTGGATCTCAAATCGTCCCTATGATGTTCCCCCAAATCTAAGCGGTATTTGGGGTGCATTATTATTTAATGTCTATCGAGCACAGCGACAAGAACGTATCGTTCAAGCCGAAATGGTAGGTTTGATTGATCGTGCTCAATCATCTCTGGTTGCATTGGCGGAAGCTGTCGTTTTGATTGATGACCAACATCAGATTGAATGGTGGAATCCTGCTGCCGAGAAGTTATTGGGCATCAATCCTTTGGATCGCGGACGTAATTTACTGGCTATTTTGCGTCAACCTAGCTTTATTGAATATTTTAATCATATCGATCAAGCACCTGATGGTATCCGTTTACAGGCTCAAATGGACGAAGACCGATATGTGCAAGTGAAGTTGACTCGTTTTGGTGGCGAAAGCCGCTTATTGGTAGCATATGACACCACTCGCGTACATAATCTTGAACAAATGCGTAAAGACTTCGTGGACAACATTTCTCATGAATTACGTACACCACTCACCGTATTGAGTGGTTATATCGAAACATTTATCGATCAAGATGACATTACTCCTCGCTGGAAACGTGCTTTCACTCAAATGCAATCACAAACCAAACGCATGAATGCATTGGTGAATGATTTATTGCTTTTATCCAATTTAGAAAACAATAAAAAAGTTGCTAAAAATCAAATTATTGACATGGCAAATTTGATGAATCAATTATTTGATGATGCGCGTGCTTATAATCTCGATTATGGTCATACTTTAAATTTAGATATCGACAGTCATTGTGATTTAATCGGCTCTGATATGGAAATTGCCAGTGCGTTTAGTAATTTAATCACCAATGCAATTAAATACACACCGAAAGGCGGCATTATTACGATTGGCTGGCATGAAGATGGCGATCACGCTTACTTTACCGTACAAGATAATGGGATTGGCATTAATCCAAAACATCTACCCCGTTTAACTGAGCGCTTCTATCGTGTTGACAGCGCACGTAGCCGTCAGACAGGAGGGACAGGTTTAGGCTTAGCAATTGTCAAACATGTGTTAATGCAACATGGTGCGCATTTAGAAATTAGCTCCAAAGAAAACGAAGGCTCAACCTTTACCGCTGTCTTTCCCAAAGAACGTTTGTATCGTATAGGTTAAAATAGAGGGAGCTAAAATTGCTCCCTAAATATTTGATATTACAATTTAATTACAATAATAATATAATAATATTTTGATTAATTTCACCGCTCACACATTTCTCTTTAGACGTAATATATTTTATGAATTCTCATTTCTTTCGTAGTTTCGCCTTTCTCCTAGGCTTAAGTAGTTCATTTTCAGCGATCGCCATGCCTACTGATCCATTGATCGGTACTTGGAAAGTGGTAGATGAACGGAGTGGTTCTTATCTATCTGATATTGTGATCAGACGTAATTCTAAAACTGAACAATACAGTGCTGTCATTGTGAAAATGTATCCTCAAGGCAAAGATGCGATTCCTACACTATGCACCCCTTGTACTGGTGCTTTAAAAAATCAGCCGATTATTGGTATGGAAGTACTGAGTAATCTTAAAATGCTGAATTTAAATGAAGAATTTGGACAAGGTGTATGGATCAATCCTTATGATGGATATAAATATAGTTTGAATGCACGTTTAAGCAAAACAGGTAAAATGCTCACGGTAAATGCGAAAAACCCGAATAATAATACGTTTAGAAATATGACGTGGATTCGTCTCTAAATTAGAAATCTCTCTTTCAGAATTAGATTAAAAATCCATCAAAAAAAAGAGCGTATATAAATACGCTCTTTTTTCAAGTAATTCTATGATTTTGAGATCAATAACACATAGATAAAAATACATTTCAAATGAAGGAATGACTTAAACAGATACAGGTTTCGACTCTACCAAATGACTGGGTAAACCAAAAATATGGTCGAAAAGATAATTATAAACAAAGGTATAACAAGGTATCAGAACCATCAGGCTGAAATCTAACAAAAATGCTTTTATTAAACTGATCTACATGATCCTAGACAAATTATTGTCGCGAGTAAACATTATGCTTTACCCGATCCACGCATTCTGGTTTCTGAAACTGATTGGATGACTGATAATTTGTCGATGGCAATTCAGATGGTCGAGCAAGGATTGGGCTGGGGAAATTTTCCCCTTTCTGTTGTGAAAGCGCATTTTAACCAGCAAAGTTTAGCTCGTTTAGCATTTAGTGATACGACCAATCGGTTAGATATGCCAATTCATGCGATTTGGCCAAGCTACAAATCGCTCAGCCAATCTCTGCAATTTCTTATTGAGTTTTGGGCAAAACAAATTCAAATCGAATAAAAAAAAGCCCGACATCCTGTCGGGCTTTTTCGTATTTCGCACTTTAGGTATAACTCCTGTCCTACCTCACGTCCTGATGCTCAAACTTATCATTCTTGTTTTATGTTTTGGAACTTCCTGTTCCTGATGAGCCCATATTAGGTGATTTAGATGGGTACGGATATGGGTCATTGACTGGAATTGGTGTAAGAAAAAGCGTACATGGTTAATTTTATACTTGGTAAAAAATATCAAAACTGCTCAAAAAGAAGCCAACTTATTTCTGTGTCTGCTTTTTGGTGTTTTTTTAGGTTATGTTAAATTTATAAAAAAATTGATTTAATTAAAATAATTAAGATTTATTTCGGATACCGCCTATTATGTTAAATGGAGGGAGGAGGAGCAGAATAATTAAGCTTCTCTTTATGAAAGTACTTCTTTCCGTCAAAGGATAGATACGATGTGTAATCAGTATCAATCATCAGAATAAGTGGTTTTTCATCTACACGTATTTTATAGAAAAAATTCTGTTCTTTATGAGTTCTAGCCTGAATTATTATTCCATTGGATAGGATAGCTTTAGCAGCATCCAAATCTGTTTTATATTTATATATATCAATACTTTATTTATTTTCCCACCATGAAATTAAATCTTCAAGATCGTTAAAATCGCTGTACCAAAGAACTTCTATTGCCCCTTCATCAACCCATACAGGTATTATTAATGACATTCTGAGTACCTATTATTTATTTTCTCTAAAAATTAACATAATACGCCTTATGCGAAATACGTAAAACAAAAAGCCCCTATCTATAGGGGCTTTTTATAATTTTATCGATTAAATCGAATGACCTAAACGCTCACCCATCACCACAGTCGAGTTCGCTTTAAACTGCTCTTCCCATACCATTTTATCTTTTTCAAATAAAACCACAGCAGTAGAACCTAAGTAGAAACGACCTAACTCAGCACCTTTATCTAACTGCATTTGATGATGCTGTAATTCAACTTTACCTGAAGGTTTTACCTTACCTGTCGCAACAGTTTCAATCCCAGCCACAATCATCGCACCAACTAAAACCACCGCCATACGACCAAGTTCTGTATCAAACAAACATACCATACGCTCGTTACGTGCAAACAAACCTGGTACATTTTCAGCTGTAGTTTGGTTGACTGAGAACAACTCACCTGGAATATATAACGTTTCAGTCAACGTGCCCGCCAATGGCATATGTACACGATGATAATCTTTCGGTGACAAATAAACCGTTGCAAACTGACCATCAATAAATGGTTTTGCCAGTTGTGGATCGCCAATTAATTTCTCAACAGAAAAGCTTTGACCTTTGGCCTGAAAAATGTCACCTGCTTCAATTTTACCCAACTGTGAAATCGCACCATCCGCAGGGCAAACAATACTATCCGCTTGTTCATCTACACCACGCACGCCATCTTTAAGCGCACGAGTAAAAAATTCATTAAATGATTTATATTGATTTGGATTCGTTTGTTCGGCAATGCTCATATCAATGCCGTATTTTGCTTTGAACGCTTGAATCACAGCAGTTTTCACCAAAACGTTTTCACTTGCTGCAACTTTGCCAATAACACGGCTCAGTTGATGTTGCGGTACTAAATTTTGTGCTTTGATAAAAAGTTGTTTTTTTAAATCTGCTGAAAAACTCAAGACGGTGACTCCCCTGAAATAATAGGACTATCGAGGCGATTGCCCCATTCACTCCACGCACCATCGTAGGCTCTGACTTGCCAATTGAGCAATCTAGCCAATATATACGCCAAACCCGAACGATGATGTGACTGACAATACACCACCACAGGTTGTTGTAAATTAAAGCCTAATTGTTCTAAACGTTGTTGAGTGCGTTCAAGCGGGTGTAATTTTAGATGATTTTCACGGTTTAGGGCAGTACTCCATTCAAAATGCAATGCATTTGGGATGTGACCACCGCGTCGCGCAGCTAAACGTAGTCCAGTATATTCTTCATTAGTGCGGCAATCCCAGAGCTGAATATTCTGTTGTTGAACCTGCTGAAGCAATTCATTGTATTCAACTCGATACTGTTGCACGCTATTCAAATTAACTTGCACAAGCTCGCTCACAGGGATGACTTTATCTATATCTGCTGTGGTTGGTAAGCCTGCCCCCAGCCAAGCATGAATCCCACCATTAATCAAACTGGTGCGGTTAAAACCAAGACAATGTAAATTCCAGATTAAACGCCCTGCCCACGCCCCACCTTCATCGTCATAAACGACAATATGATGTTGAGATGAAATATTTAATTTTTCGATGAGAGCTTGTAAACCTGCTAGATCAGGTAATACCCCAGTGGCTTGTTCATGCTGTGCAACCAAGAATTTAGGCTGTAAATGAATGGCATGAGGAATATGCAATTGTTCATAAACCGATGCTCGGCTTAAATCAACGACACGAATCAGCTCATGTCCTAAATAAGGTATAAGTTCTTCAGGCTCAATCAGTAAACCCAGTTTAAAATCTACATCAGTCATTTTTATGCTATTTTCTATCCGCATTGAATCAATTTTAACATAGCCGACTTTTTATCTTTGTCTGATTTTTTGCATTCAATTAGCAGAAAATCAGCTATAGATTAGCTGACCTCTTCGATCTCAAACACCTGTCTTAAATATGCAAGGAAAGTTTCATTGTCAGTCATGGTTTTGCCCGAACTATCGGAAATTTTTGCCACCGATTGACCATTACACTCCACTAACTTCAATACAATATTCAGAGGCTTTTGCCCCATATCATTGGTCAGATTTGTCCCAATGCCAAAACTGACTTGAAAACGATCTTTAAAATATTGATGCAATAACCATGCTTTTTCTAAATTGAGACCATCACTAAAGGTCAGCATTTTAGTCTTGGTATCAATCTTTAATTTGCGGTAGTGCGCATAAGCCTTGTCCCCCCATGCATAAGGATCGCCACTGTCATGACGTAAGCCATCAAACAGCTTGGCAAAATACAGGTCAAAATCACGCAGGAACGCATCCATTCCAACCACATCGGTCAAAGCAATGCCTAAATCGCCACGATATTCTTGTACCCATGCTTCTAGAGCCGCTTTTTGAAAATTACGTAATCGGACATCTAAAGCTTGAAACGCTTGTAAAAACTCATGTGCCATCGTCCCGATTGGGCTAATACCCAGCTCTTTAGCAAGTAGAACATTACTGGTTCCACGAAACACTTGCGGTGCAGCCTCATGAAACGCCTGCACTACATGCTTTTGCCAGTCAAAACTATAACGGCGGCGAGTACCAAAATCCGAAACTAAAAATGGTGGATCACTCTCTTTTTGTTCTTTTGCATATTGTTCTAACTGAAGTAATTTCTGTTGTAAGCGACGCTCACCTTCCGCCAATACCTCATCGTTACGGATACGTCGGAAATACAACTCATTGACGATCGCCAATACAAAAATCTCAAACATCATGGCCTGAACCATCGGCCCTTCAATCCGAATATCCAACCGACCCGATTCATCAATACTGGCTTGGATAAAACGTCTTTTTAACTGGAATAATTCAAGGTAATCAACAAAATCACTTTTAATGAAACGTAAAGAACGAAGATATTGCAACTCATCTTCAGCAAAACGCAATTCACAGAGTAAATCAAGCTGATGATTTAGATCTTCTAGAATCTCAACCAAAGGATAAACCGTATCTTCTAAGTTTCGACAGCGAAATAAATACACGCTATGCGTCTGTGGAAATTGATGCAGCACCACTTGTAGCATGGTGAATTTATACAGGTCGGTGTCGAGTAAAGATTGAATAATGGCAGACATAGCGGATGGTTATAACCGATTCTTTTGCATAATAGCTATTGTTATACAATCAATTGACTCTTATTGAATAGTAGACTTTTGCTGCACAACTCATTTTTATATGCGGTGTCTGTTACACTGCCTCACTCTATTTCACCTATTTTTTAATCTTATGCGCGCATTAATTCAACGAGTTCTACAAGCTAAAGTCGTGGTTGAGGGCCAAACCACTGGCGAAATTCAGCACGGCTTACTCGTATTCTTAGGTCTAGGTAAAAGCGATACTTTAGAGCAAGGACAAAAGCTCATTGATAAGATTCTAAAATATCGAATATTTGATGATGAACAAGGCAAAATGGGGTGGAATCTAAGCCAAGCTCAGGGTGGACTCTTATTGGTTTCACAATTTACTTTGATGGCGCAAACACAAAAAGGCTTACGCCCTGACTTTGGACCTGCCATGCCGCCAGCCGAAGCGAAAGCTTTGTATGAGCAATTGGTTGAGTATGCACGTCAACAATTTGCTCATGTCCAAACAGGTATTTTTGCTGCTGATATGAAAGTTCATTTAATTAATGATGGGCCTGTGACTTTTAATTTAGAAATTGAATAAATGAGACATAAAAAAACTCCCTTTTAGGGAGTTTTTTTCAGGTTGGTTTATTTACCTGTTTTTTCTTTAATAAATGCACGTGCTTGGCGAATTTTTTCTTTTACTGGTTTTGGCACTTTCGGTGGAATCAATTTAGCTGCTTGGTTAAACCAAACTAACAAGCTGAAGTCACCTTCCATTTTAATGCTGCCATCTTGCATACCTGTCATAAATGCAGTTGGATCACCCTTCACCAAAGTTTTTACGCCTTGCTCACTTGAAGCAAATTGCAAAATAAAATCAGCTTTTTCAGGACTACCCGCAACCGTATCAATTTTGCCACGGTTCACAATAATCTGACGTGCCAAACCTAAATCTGTACCAATTTGAATACGAAATTCACGATCATGGACCAATTCAATAAACTTTGGGCTCGTACGTGCCAATTGCTTCATACGTAACGCCAAACCTGCCACTAATAGATCAAGTGGGTCAGTGCTTACATCAACGATCGGTAACTGAATCACAGGTAAAGAAGAAAGCTTCATGACATTTATGCCTACAGTATAATGATGAAAATTAAGACAACCGTATCCTAGCACAATTGTCGATAGGTCTGTAAAAGCTTTGTTGCAGAAAGTTAGCACAAAAAAGGCATGCTGAGCATGCCTTTGATGTAGTTCAAATTATTATAAATTATCGGCTAGAACATTGTTGTTGGTCGTCCTTATAGACTGGCGTATGTTCAATATACTGACGTTTCGCCAATTGCTTTTGTGTTTGTTTGTCTTCACGTAAAAGTATGAATGTAACCGTTACCATCGCAAGGCTTAAGGCTGTCAAATAACTATAGGCGACCGACATTTCGAACATGGTTTGCATACCAAAGCGCACCGCTTCTAATAATCCCCAACTCAACATACCCGCTAGCATAAAGCCTAACCAACGACGATAAGGAGAAAAGAAAACAGCAATAACTGCGACAGCGATTAAGCCAAATCCAACCCACATGGTGAAATTCGCTGCTTCCATAGAAACCTCCGTCTTTAAAAGGTGGTTTGGATCGTGTCCAAACCTCATATTTGTTCTGTAATCTCTAAACAATATTCAGTGTTGCATTAACGTCTTTATGCATTATGGAGGGTTTTTTATAGAAAAAAAGAGCTTGAAATTAACCATACGACACAAGGTGTCGCAATATGCTTTTGTCATTACATTTTTTAAAATTACAAAAGTCTCAAAGTGCTATATAGCATCAATTACGGCGTGTCATTACAAAAAAATATCGATCTTTTTAATCATTCAGAAACTTTTTTCAGAATTTTTTTATTGTTGTTTTTCTATACATTTAGACATAAATATGACGGAATTGTGACGTATTTAAAATAAAAAATGCCGCTTGAAAAACGGCATTGGATAAAGCTCAAACAATTTGGGCATTTTTAGAACAATCCGTCTTTAAGCACGGTTCAGGTCCTTGTCATGCATTCCCAGCAAGTACAGGACACCATCCAGACCGACACTTGAAATTGCCTGATTGGCATTTTGACGCACCAGTGGTTTAGCGCGGAACGCCACGCCTAAACCTGCGATTGATAGCATTGGTAGATCATTAGCACCATCACCAACAGCCATCGCCTGCTCTAATGAGATTCCCATTTTGTCTGCCAATTGACGCAATAATTCAGCCTTACGTGCGCCATCCACGATCGCACCTTTGACTTCACCTGTCACCAACCCGTCTTGTACATCTAAAATATTGGCATGTACCTCATCAATACCGAGCTTTGCTTGTAAATATTCAGCAAAATACTGGAAACCACCCGATAAGATTGCCGTTTTATATCCCAATGCTTTCAGAGTCGAGATTAAACGTTCCGCCCCTTCCGTCACGGTTAAACGTTCTGCAATTTTAGGTAATACAGAAGCATCCAAGCCTTTTAATAATGCAACACGTGCACGAAAACTTTGTTGGAAATCGAGTTCACCTTGCATGGCACGCTCAGTAATTTCAGCGACCTGTTCACCGACACCTGCTTCTAGCGCCAACTCATCAATCACCTCTTGTTCAATCAAGGTTGAGTCCATATCGAAACAAACCAAACGACGATTACGCCGGTAAGCATTATCTTCTTGTACCGCCACATCAATATTCAGTTCACCTGACAAACTCAAACATGCAGCTCGCATCGCTTGTGCATCCAACATTTGTCCACTTAAACCAAACTGAACACAGGCACGACGTGGAAATTGGCTTTCTGCATCGAGATCTAAACGACCAGATAAGCGTGTTACTGTTTCAATATTGAAGCCCTGACTCGATACAATTTTAGTGACTGCCTGCAAATGCGCAGCGGTAAGCTCTGGTGCAAGTGCCGTCACGATATAACGGGTACGCCCACCTTCACTCACCCATTGATCATATTCTGCGTTGGAGATTGGTTTAAATCGCACAGTTAAGCCAATATCATGTGCTAAAATCAAAATCTCTTTCATTGCTAATGCTGTTGCAGTCTCATTATCCGAAGCAACAACAATTCCTAAAGTGAGTTGATTATGGATAACAGCCTGACCCACATCGAGTATTTGCAAAGAATGCACGGAAAGTACCTGCATTAATCGAGTAAACTGATTCGGTTGATCTGGTCCTAAAAAGGATATAAGAATGATTTCACGCATGAATTGACTCGTGTTTGAGCGACAACTATTGTATGTAAGAATCATAACATAACCTGACCTGAATCTATTTGACTCTTATTTATCTTGGAAGTTTAACTTGAATGCGCCACGCCAAGGGCTATTTGCTAGCCTGCTGATCGTAAGTTTTGCACTGCATACCTTTTTACTGGTGATTGCAACGACACATCAACTCAATGAAAACCGCACCAGTCAGGGACAACTGATGACCAGTCAGCTTGTGGCAGATAGCCTTTCAGAACTGGAACCTGCCAACACGGTCTCATTGGCACTGGTGGCCAACCGTTATGCAACCAACCCAAGTGTCGCATCCATTCGTATCCTCGATGCCAATAAACAAGTCCTTGCAACCAGTGGTATGGCAAAGACGCGTCAAGGTGAAGTCTTTGTTCGAGATGCGCTACAAAATGAAAAGAAAGTTGGAACGGTTGAAATTACGCTTATCCAACCAAGTATTGGTGAAATCTTACGCACGCAGTGGCTGGCGATTTTGGCATCTTTATTTATTCATGGGTTGATCTGGTTGGCGTATCGTGCCATTGCACGTCCAACACGTAGTGAATATTTAGCTCGTATTAACCAAGAAAATCATCTTAAACATGAAATTCAACGTTTAACTCAGGCTCTCGCACTTGAGAAGCAAAATACGGTCACGTTAGTTGCACAAGCACAGCAACAGGCAAAAGCTCAACCAAAATCACGTATTGAAAAAGCTTCAACAACAGATCAACAAGTCAATTTAGATCATCAAACCGTCGCACTGAATATCCAGTTTTATGATCCAAAACAACTGTTGAGCAGTGTCAACCAATCCGTTTCTGTGCCTTATTTTAAACTCTGTCAATTATTCTTGGATAAAAGCATTGATCTCTGTGCGAAGCATTACCAACTCGACGCTGCACAAATGAACGTCGTTCAAGAATTTAATGCTGAAGGCGCAACCTTGTCGACGACATCAGAACATCCCCATGCATTAGAATGTCTGATGATGATTGGTGCTGTTTTCCAGTTATTGGCAGATGTTTTATATAAGCGTTATCGTGAAGATAAACGTTTTGCACTACAAACACGCGGTGCTGTGGCTAGTGCTGTAGAAGCGATGCAACTAGATGCGATTGAGGCAGCCAAGCGCTTAACTCAACACTTACATGCCAAGGAAGCAGCTTTACACCTCAATCATGAGCAACTCAAAACGGTTCAAAACAGTTATGAATTAGTTGTGATGCCAAATCCGAGTAGTATTATGACTCGTCATGCCTTTATGATTAATGGGATGAATGAGCAATGTGCCACCGTAGCACAAAACCTGCGCACTGAAATTTTGATGGGTAAAAAAGTAAAAGCCCCGACTGAATCTTAGCTCGATCGAATGTATCGATTCAAATTCAAAATGCAACGCTCCCTTACAGAGCTATAAATGCCCATTAGGATAAAGCGTTGCTTTATTATTTGCTTGATTCACTTTTTTAATTGATAAAGAAGCACAGGCGAAATTTATTAAAATACGGTAAACTACACCAGATTTATCGAATACTAGTGCCCTAAAAGGCAGCATAAAAGGTGAAAGCGAATGCCGCTGAGTCGTGTTGAAGAGCTTGTCGCAGATATTCGTGCAGGCAAAATGGTCATCCTAATGGATGATGAAGATCGTGAAAATGAAGGTGACTTAGTCATCGCTGCAACGCATGTTCGCCCTGAAGATATTAACTTCATGATTACGCATGCGCGCGGCCTAGTTTGCCTAACTTTGAGCCGTGATCGCTGTAAACAGCTTAATTTACCATTAATGGTAGATCAAAACGGTGCACAACATGCCACTAACTTCACGCTGTCGATTGAAGCAGCTGAAGGGATCAGTACCGGTATCTCCGCTGCTGAACGCGCGCATACAATTCGCACCGCAGTTGCAGCACATGCTAAACCAAGCGATATCGTTCAACCTGGTCATATTTTTCCATTGATGGCTCAACCAGGCGGTGTATTGCACCGTGCAGGTCATACGGAAGCAGGGTGCGACCTCACCCGTTTAGCAGGTCTAGAGCCTGCCTCTGTTATCTGTGAAATTATTAATGAAGACGGTACCATGGCACGCCGTCCAGACTTAGAAGTTTTTGCAGAAAAACATGGTTTAAAAATCGGTACAATTGCGGATCTGATCCATTACCGCATGACCAATGAACAAACTGTTGAACGTTTGTCTCAAGAAACCATTGATACTGAATACGGTACATTTGAACTGTATAAATATCGTGAAATTGGTAATCCAGATATCCATTTAGCTTTAGTAAAAGGCGAACCGAAACAAGGCGTGACCACTGTTCGTGTCCATGGTTTCAACCCTGTTCGTGATCTTTTAAAGCTTAATAAAGCCGATGGTTCTCCAGCATGGAATCTTGATCTTGCAATGAAAACGATTGCTGCAAGTGACCGTGGTGTATTGGTTTGGATTGGACAAGATCACTTGGAAGATTTAGGTCATGCCATTCATCATTTGAACCAACCAAAACCACTGAAATCAAATGCAGCTCTATCGCAGCAATATCAAACAATTGGTGTCGGTGCACAGATTCTACGTGATCTTGGTGTTGAGAAAATGAAGTTGTTGAGTTCTCCACTTCGTTTCAATGCTTTATCAGGATTTCATTTAGAGGTAGTGGAATATATCACTGCCGATCAAATCACAGCAAAATAATCGAGGTTGCTATGGCAATTCGCCGAATTGAAGGTTTATTACATCTCGCAAGCGAAGGTCGTTATGCGATCTTAGTAGGACGTTTCAACAGCTTCGTAGTTGAACATTTACTTGAAGGCGCGATCGACACTTTAAAACGTCATGGCGTTTCAGAAGATGCGATTACTGTTATTCACGCACCAGGTGCGTGGGAACTTCCTATCGTTGCAAAAAAATTAGCGGCTTCAAACAAATTTGATGCCATCATTGCACTCGGTGCAGTGATCCGTGGTAGTACACCACATTTTGATTTTGTTGCAGGTGAATGTGCGAAAGGTTTAGGTGTAGTTGCACTTGAAAGCACAATGCCTGTGATCAATGGTGTCTTAACCACAGACAGCATTGAACAGGCAATCGAACGTTCAGGTACGAAAGCAGGAAACAAAGGTAGCGAAGCTGCATTGACTGCAATCGAAATGGTTAACTTATTAAAGGCAATTTAAAGCATGTCGCAAACACTTCAGGCCGCTTATGCAGCGAAACGCAAAGCACGTCGTTTTGCTGTACAAGGGATTTATGAATGGCAAATGAGTCATAACCCTGTCCATGAAATTGAAGCACGTACACGTGTAGAAAATGCGATGCACAAAGTTGACCTTAACTATTACCATGAATTACTCACTCAAGTGGTTGCTCAACATGAAGCTTTAGATGAGTTACTCATCCCTGTACTTGATCGTGAGTTAACTGCACTAGATGGTGTAGAACTTGCAACCTTACGACTTGGTGCTTATGAATTACGAGATCATCTCGAAGTTCCATACCGCGTTGTACTTGATGAAGCAATTGAGCTAGCAAAACACTTTGGTGGTGCAGACAGCCATAAATACATCAATGGTGTATTAGACCGTCTTTCATCAAAGCTTCGTGAAGCTGAAAAACAACAAGCAAAATAATAGGCTTGATGTTGCATGGCTGAGTTTTCAATTATTGAGCGGTACTTTAAACGTACATCAAAATCTGATGTCAGTTTAGGTATCGGTGATGACTCAGCCATTGTTACCCCTCCTCCCTCACAACAACTGGTGATCTGTGCAGATACATTGGTTGCTGGTCGACATTTTCCCTTAGATACCTCTGCCCATGCCATTGGCTGGAAAAGTGTCGCGGTCAATTTATCTGATCTCGCCGCCATGGGTGCAAAACCCCATAGTATTTTACTCGCACTCAGCCTCCCTACCGTTGATCATGACTGGTTGGCTGGATTTAGTCAGGGTCTTTTTGATTGTTGCGATCAATTTGGTGTTAGCCTAATCGGTGGCGATACCACTCAAAGTACCCAACTCACTATAAGTGTCACCGCTTTAGGCTGGATTAAACAAGGTCAAGCCATCACGCGTGCTGGTGCACAAGTCGGCGACTATGTCTGTATTAGTGGACAGATTGGTGATGCCGCGTTTGGATTACAACACTTAGGACATCCTCTACAACAACGCTTAGATTATCCAACACCTCGTTGTAATTTGGGGCAACAGCTAAAAGGTTTAGCCTCAAGTATGATTGATGTTTCAGATGGACTCGCACAAGATTTAGGACATATTCTGAACGCCTCAAAAGTAGGTGCAACATTACAGCTTGAGCAACTTCCGATAGATCAGTCACTAAAAGAATTAGATTTGAGACAAGCTTGGCATTATGCGCTTGCAGGTGGTGATGATTACGAATTATGTTTTACAATATCACCGCAAAATTTTGAAAAACTGTCGCGACAACAATTAGATGTTCCGCTTACAATAATCGGCAAAATTACCCAACAAACTGGATTGTTATTTGAGTATATGGGTGAAAATTGCCCACTACAAATTCATGGATACCAACATTTTGCATAAGCCTCCCATTCACTTCAAACAGATGACTTGGTTCGATCGCTGCATCGTTTTCTGCGGGGTTGGATTTGGTTCTGGTCTTAGTCCTAAAGCACCTGGAACATTTGGTTCTGCATTTGCATTGTTATTTACACCATTATGGTTATATCTCGGTTTTAATTTGAGTGTTTTAGCAATTCTTATCATGTCTTTGGTGGGCATATACATCTGTGGGCAAACAGCGAAAGTCATTCATGTACACGATGATGGTCGAATTGTGTGGGATGAATTTGCAGGACAATCTATTACGCTCCTACCCTTGCTCTATCTACAGCAATTAAATTGGTTATGGGTCATTGTCGGTTTTATTTTTTTCCGTATATTTGACATCTGGAAACCATTTCCGATTAGTTGGGCAGACCAAAAAGTTACTGGTGGTCTAGGGATTATGCTTGATGACATCATTGCAGGTCTTTGGGCTGCGCTTTGTATTTTTATTATTCTTTTTTATTTTTTGACTTAAGCCATTGAATTAGAGTTAGTTATGTCAACAACTGTTATTATTCTTGCAGCGGGGAAAGGAACGCGAATGCGTTCACAACTACCAAAAGTATTACAACCACTTGCAGGCCGCCCCCTCCTCGGTCACGTCATTCAAACGGCGAAAAAATTACATGCCCAAAATATTATTACGATTTATGGTCATGGTGGTGAACTCGTTAAGCAAAGCTTTGCTGCTGAACAAATAGAGTGGGTGGAACAAGCAGAACAGTTAGGAACAGGTCATGCTGTTCAAATGACTCTCCCTGTATTACCTCAAGATGGTATTTCTTTGATTCTATACGGTGATGTTCCACTCGTTCGCCAAAGTACGCTGGAGCAATTACTTGAAGCCTCTAGCCAATCTGGTATTGGTATGATCACCCTAAATGTTGAAAATCCAACAGGCTATGGTCGTATCGTTCGTCAAGCAGATAAAATTCAAGCGATTGTTGAGCATAAAGATGCCACTGACGAACAGCGTCTAATACAAGAAATTAATACTGGCATTTATTGTGTAAGTAATGCCAAATTGCATCAATGGTTGCCAAAGCTTTCGAACAACAATGTTCAAGGTGAATATTACCTTACGGATATCGTGGCAATGGCCGTTGCGGATGGCTTAGAAATTGCTTCAATTCAACCTGAGCTTGAATTTGAAGTTGAAGGTGTGAATGACCGCCTACAACTTGCAACTTTGGAACGTCAATTTCAGCAACAACAAGCAAAAGAATTGATGCAACAAGGCGTACATTTAATTGATCCAAATCGTTTTGACCTACGTGGAACTGTGAAATGTGGTCAAGATGTACAAATTGATATCAATGTCATTATTGAAGGTGATTGCGAATTAGGTGACAACGTTCAACTTGGCGCAGGCTGTATTTTAAAAAATACTCGTATTGCGGCAGGCACTAAAGTTCAAGCCTATAGCATTTTTGAGAATGCGATCGTTGGAGAAAACACTCAAATCGGTCCTTTCGCCCGTCTTCGCCCAGGAGCAAATCTTGCGAATGATGTGCATATTGGCAACTTCGTCGAAGTTAAAAATTCTAATATTGGTGTAGGCTCTAAAGCCAATCACTTTACTTATCTAGGTGATGCAGATATAGGTGCTGATTGTAATATTGGTGCAGGAACCATCACTTGTAATTATGATGGCGCAAATAAACATCGTACTGTGATTGAAGACAATGTATTTATTGGTACCAATAACTCATTGGTTGCACCAATTAAAATTGCTCAAGGTGCAACCACAGGTGCAGGCTCAACTTTAACTCGAGATGTGGCAGAGCATAGTTTAGCTGTTGAACGATCAAAACAGTTTGAAAAAGCAAATTATCAGCGCCCCCAAAAACTGAAAAAATAAGAGGATAAAATTATGTGTGGTATTGTTGGTGGCGTTGCTGAACGATGTGTAACTGATATTCTGATTGAAGGATTAAAACGTCTGGAATATCGCGGTTATGACTCTGCGGGTTTAGCGTTATTGAATAATCAACAAATCTTACGCGAACGTCGTGTAGGTAAAGTCGCAAATTTAGCTGAAGCAGTATCTGAGCAGCATTTGACTGGTAATGTAGGTATTGCACATACCCGTTGGGCAACCCATGGTAAACCAACTGAAAATAATGCTCATCCACATGTTTCAGGTGATGTCGCTGTTGTACATAACGGTATTATTGAAAACTATCAAGAGCTTAAAGATGAATTACAAGCGCTAGGTTATATCTTTACCTCACAAACAGATACTGAAGTTGTTGCTCATCTTGTCAACGATGCTTTAAAGCAAACTGATAGCTTACTTGAAGCTGTACAAGAAGTTATTCCTCGCCTAAAAGGCGCTTTTGCACTGGGTATTGTGCATACCGCACATCCTGATGAACTGATCACTGTGCGTGAAGGTTCACCATTGGTGATTGGTGTAGGTATTGGCGAGAACTTTATTAGTTCAGACCAATTGGCTTTATTACCTGTTACTAATCGCTTCGTTTATTTGGAAGAAGGCGATATTGCCCGCTTAACCCGTAACAGCATTGAAGTTTTTGTCAATGGAACCCGTGTTGAACGTCCAATCAAAGAATTGGATGCAACCGTCAGCAATGCATCAAAAGGCGAATATAAGCATTTCATGCTCAAAGAGATTTATGAGCAACCAGAAGCGATTCAACAAACGATTTCACAAGCATTGAATGGCAATAATTTGCGTGAAGATTTTCTTCAACATGCCAATGCGGATTTTGACAAAATTCAGCAAGTACAAATCATTGCCTGCGGTACCAGCTACCACGCAGGTATGATTGCAAAATACTGGTTCGAGCAATTGATTGGTGTACCTTGCCAAGTTGAGATTGCAAGTGAATTCCGTTATCGCACGCCTGTCATTGTTGCTCATACACTGTATATCTGTATTTCTCAGTCTGGAGAAACTGCGGATACCTTGGCTGCATTACGCGAAACACAAAAACGTGCTCAAGCTCAGAACATCGACATTAGTACCATGACCATTTGTAACGTTGCCACTTCATCAATGGTTCGCGAAACAGATCATCATTTACTCACGCTTGCAGGTCCTGAAATCGGTGTTGCCTCAACCAAAGCCTTTACCACTCAACTTGCAGCATTGATGTTGTTGATCTTAAAAATTGGTCAAGTTAAACAACGTCTTGCAGATGCTCAATTGAAGGAAATTACAGAAGCGCTATGGCATTGCCCGAAAGTAATTTTAGATACTTTACAAGGCAATACTGAGATTCTGCGTCTATCAGCACTTTTCGTTGAGAAAAACCACTGCTTGTTCTTAGGACGTGGCACACACTTCCCTATCGCTCTAGAAGGCGCATTGAAACTGAAAGAAATTTCATACATTCATGCTGAAGGATATGCGGCTGGCGAGTTGAAGCATGGTCCATTGGCTTTAGTAGACAATGAGATGCCTGTCGTGATCTTGGCTCCACAAGATGAAATGCTCGATAAGTTAAAATCGAATATGGAAGAAGTTCAAGCTCGTGGTGGGGAATTGTTTGTTTTTGCTGATGAAAACAGTGGTATTCATGGTAAAGATCGCCAACATGTCGTTCATGTTCCAGCTGTCAATGAATGGCTGGCACCAATTATTTACAGTATTCCTGTACAGTTGCTGTCCTACCATGTTGCAGTATTACGTGGTACTGATGTGGATCAGCCACGTAACCTTGCAAAAAGTGTAACGGTCGAATAATAAAAAAATGGAAGAAAGGTTCGCCTTTCTTCCATTTCTTTTTAGAAACTTTTAATCGTATTAAGCAATATAACGACTGCTTTTATGATTCAAAAGAATAATTGAATTTAAAATAACAGCCCCTAAAATTGAAATTAGAATCAATTTCCAATCTACGAAAAACAACGAAACTAATAAGATGGTAACATCAATTCCCATCTGTACTTTACCTGCTGGAATGTTAAAGCGTTCTTGTAAATATAGAACTAAGAGGTTGATGCCTCCTAAGCTTGAGCGATGGCGAAATAAAATCAGAAAGCTTACCCCCATCAACACATTCGCAAAAATCGCAGCATAAATTGGATTTACACTAGATAAATGAAAAAAATGAGGAATAATTTCGGTAAAACCAGCTAATAATCCAACGGCAATAAATGTCTTGACGACCAATGCCATGCCCATTTTTTTATAAGCAAAATAATAAAATGGAATATTGATCAGGAAAAATAAGATGCCAAACTTCAGGTCGGTAATATAGTGGATCAACAACGATAAGCCCGCTGTACCACCTGTCATAATCCCTGCTTGCTGCAATAAATTCATGGCAAACGATAAAATGAATGTACCAATTAACATGGCCAATCCATCTTCAATCTTAGAGTGTTGGTCAATCACGGGCATGACTGGACTGACCAAAGATATATTCTGATCGGTATTCATAAGGATACAACTCAATAGGAGAACAGCAGCAGGGAGAAAGATCTTTCAAAGAAAGACATGGTATATTTGATCATTTTTATTAAAATTTCGCAATTTATTCTTATATTTTTATCATAAATGCAATTTATAATCAAAATATCCTTTTTTGAATAATCTTTATGCAACAACGTCGAATGCTTCAGTTTGAACGGTATTCATCTAAGAGAAAGATTTTTTACTTAATCGCGATCCCATTTTCTTTTAATTTTTCCAGCACAATCGATGTATTTAAATTACTGACGCCAAAGTTACTAGATGACAAAATCCCAATCAATTTGACCATTTCATCTAAATTTTTCACTGCAACCTTCAGTGCAAAATCATAACTTCCTGTGAGTTTATGAATATCTTTCACCGCAGGTTCATTTAAAAGAAAGTCAACAAAGCGATCGTGTGTCGCATCATTGTAGTTTTGCAATTTCACTTCAATAATGCCCATGATCGGTGTTGGATCTGCGCTTAATGCGATTTGCGCATAGTAACCCGTAATAATTTTATTTTGTTCAAGCTGAATACGACGACGTGAACATTGAGAAGTTGATAATCCCACCAATTCTGCTAATTCTTGATTAGCTAATCTTCCATTCATTTGTAAATAATGAATAATTTTCTGATCAAAATCATCAAGTTCAACTGACATAAAATGCTCAATTCTGTCTGAAGTTAGAGTTTATCTGATATTGATTTATCAGTTTTATAAGTTTAACGCCTTTGGATCAAGCGGCTCAAGCTTATGACAAAATTGTAGTCGATTGAATACGCTCAATCCCTTGCTCTAACATTCTTTGCCATGCGCTTTGTAGTGAACCATCCAAATCAATCGCTTTACAGGCATCTTCAATGACATAAGTTTTAAAGCCCATCTGTGCAGCATCTAAGGCGGTCCACGCCACGCAAAAGTCTGTGGCAATCCCTACGATATATACTGTATCAATTTGATGTTCTGTTAAATAACCCTTTAAACCTGTTGGAGTTTTACGATCTGCTTCCATAAAAGCAGAATAACTATCAATATCGGCATGAAAGCCTTTACGAATTATCAGTTGTGCAGTTGGAACATCCAGATCAGGATGAAATTCCGCATCGTGAGTGCCTTGAACACAATGTTTCGGCCATAACACTTGGGTACCATACGGCAATTCAATGATTTCAAACGGTACTTTATTGTCGTGATTATCTGCAAAAGAAATATGTTGCTCAGGATGCCAGTCCTGTGTCAGTACGATATGCTCAAACTTTTTTGCAAGTTGATTAATAATCGGAATAATTTGATCTGCTTTTGCAACGGCCAAATTCCCCCCAGGAGTAAATCCATTTTGGACATCAACAACAATTAATGCGACATGATGAGTTTGTGTCTGCATAGCATGCTCCAGTTTTAAGCTTGTATTTTTACAATACCCTGCTGATTATGTTCTGGCTACTCATGTTTGCACTTTTACAAAAGATGAAAACGATTCAAGATAAAGATGAATTAAAGTTTTCCACAGTTTGACTAAAGCATATTGTTCTTATGCCTCCGATCAGTCATAATTTGCGTAATTGTCATTCAACCCGATCGAATTGTTGGATGACCAATCAAAATACTGCAACCATCCAATATTTCGTTTCAACTAATTCAATCTCGGATGGGAAAATAGGATAGTTTTTTAAAATGACTCAGCTAGCACAGAATATTCAAGGCTCAATTGTCGCAATCGTCACCCCTATGTTTGAAGATGGCAGCGTAGATTGGAAGAGTCTTGAGAAGCTCGTTGAGTGGCATATCCAACAAGGTACACATAGTATTGTTGCGGTCGGCACGACGGGCGAAGCGTCTACATTAAGCATGGAAGAACACACACAAGTCATCAAAGAAGTGATTCGTGTAGCCAACAAACGTATTCCAATTATCGCAGGCACAGGTGCAAATTCAACGCGTGAAGCGATTGAATTGACTAAAGCTGCAAAAGAATTAGGTGCTGATGCAGCCTTACTCGTTACGCCATATTATAATAAACCAACACAAGAAGGCCTATATCAACACTACAAAGCAATTGCTGAAGCCGTTGATATTCCACAAATTCTTTATAATGTACCAGGTCGTACTGGTGTCGATATGCAAAACGAAACCGTTATTCGTCTTGCTGATGTTAAAAACATTGTTGGTATTAAAGATGCAACAGGCGATGTACCACGTGGTCAAGCCCTCATCGAAGGTTTAAATAATAAAATCGCTGTTTATTCAGGTGATGATGAAACTGCTTGGGAACTGATTTTACTGGGTGCAAAAGGTAATATCTCTGTAACAGCCAATGTTGCACCAAAGCAAATGAGCGAAATTTGTGAAGCTGCGTTAGCTAGAGATAAAGCAAAAGCACAAAGCTTGAATCAACAAATTGCAAATCTACACAATATTTTGTTTTGCGAATCAAACCCAATTCCTGTGAAATGGGCATTGCATGAGATGGGCTCAATTGGTACGGGTATTCGCCTACCATTAACCGCTCTAGCACAACAATATCGTGAACCGCTCCGCACAGATTTAAAAGCTGCGGGAATTATTTAATACGAGCAATTTATGATGCAATTACGTCTTGGTGTTGTCCTAGTCATTTCAGCTTTAAGTTTGGCTGGTTGTGGTCGTTTTGCCCTCAATAATCATTCTTTAGATTATAAAAAAGCACAAGCACTTGAACCACTCAAATTTCCTGAGGGCATAACGGCAAGACCATTTACGCCATTGTATCCAGCGCCTACGGTTGATCCACTTGCAATTGAGCATGCACCAAAGCTTGAAAATGAAAGTGGCAACCGTTATGCATTGCCTCGTCCAAAAGCGATGCAAAATTCAGCCGATAATACTTCAGCAACCGCTTCAACAGTGGGTCGCCCACAGCTTGTCACTGATGGGAATAAAAACCCATTACTCAAAGTTGATGGCCCGACAGCAAGTGCATGGCAATATACTTTTGCAACCTTGAGCAGCCTCAACTACAAAGTTATTTCACAAGCAGAAAATGGCTATGAAGCAACGATTAAAGTAGGTGATCAAAATTACCTAGTTAAATTATCGGCTGTAGGCTCAAGCAATACAGTTGCGCTATTCAAACTTGATACAACATTTGCAGACCCTGCCGTTGCAGCTGAAGTGTTAACCCAGATTTACCAAAATTGGCCAGCCTAGTCGTTTACTAGGCATACTTTTTCAAAAGGTTCCCCCATGTTAAAACAAACCTTGCTCTATACTGGTAAAGCAAAATCTGTCTATGAAACAGATCATGCTGACCACCTGATTTTAGTCTTTCGTGATGATGCATCAGCATTCAATGGCGAAAAAATTGAGCAACTAGATCGTAAAGGCAAGGTGAACAACCGTTTTAATGCCTTCATCATGGAAAAGTTGGCTGAAGCGGGTATCGAAACTCATTTTGAAAAGTTACTTTCTCCAACAGAAGTGCTTGTGAAGAAATTACAAATGATCCCTGTTGAATGTGTTATTCGTAACTACGCAGCAGGTTCATTATGCCGCCGTTTAGGTGTTGAAGAAGGTAAAGAGTTAACACCACCAACATTTGAATTGTTCTTCAAAGATGATGCGCTTGGCGACCCAATGGTCAATGAATCTCAAGCAATTGCTTTAGGTTGGGCAACAGCACCTCAACTTGAAAAAATGAAAGAACTGACTTACCAAGTGAATGATGTACTGAAAGCATTATTCGATGCAGGTAATATGATTCTTGTTGATTTCAAACTTGAATTCGGTGTATTCCACGATCGTATCGTATTGGGTGATGAATTCTCTCCAGACGGTTGCCGTTTATGGGATAAAGACACCAAGAAAAAATTAGACAAAGACCGTTTCCGCCAAGGTTTAGGTGGTGTGGTTGAGGCTTATGAAGAAGTTGCTGCACGTTTAGGCATTAACTTAGATAATATCTAAGCCTTAAGCCGCCGTTCTTAATAAAAAACCAGCCTGACTAGGCTGGTTTTTTATTGGTTTATCTAATTTCCCAGTTTCTGATCAATCAGATTCCCTTAAGTTATCGTGCCCTTATGTTCATCTTCAAAATATTGATAAGCTGCCCAATCCGTCATCGATTTTAAAGCCATATAGGGACTCACGCACTCATCTGCACCTAATACATAATTACTGCGTGTCACTCGATTTACAGTTGCATCTAACATCATCAAACTATTCGGCGGCACAACAGGGGCATCATGATGCTCTGTAAAAATAAGCTGTTTCTTCAAAGCACTTGCCGTTGGTGAAATGCGTGCTGCTCTCGCCTCACCTAAGGTTTGTTGACGATGCCAATCCCCCAATAGAACGTATGCAATGAGAAGAAAGATGGAATAATATCCAAGGCTTTCAGTTGATCCAGTTGATCGTCACGAATCGTTTGAGGACGAAATGAATACTGTGAAATTAAAATATCTTTGTAAGCCTACTAGAGACTTTAATTGCAATATCATCCACATAGCGACTATAGGGAGTAGCTAAAACAATACTTATCATCACTGTAAACAAACTCGCCCACAGACCCGCTACCCAATACGAAAAACCCAATTGAATATGAAATAGATTAAAACAAGGAATTGCTAAAGCATAAATCACAGCAAGATGAATTAAATAAATAGAAAATGAGATCTTGCCTAAGAAAACTAAAAATGGTGAATCAAAAAATTGTGCTAACCATTTGCCTTTTAATACCGCATACACGATACAAAAACCGCCAATAAAATTCAGATAATCGTAGGTTTGCTCACCTAAAAATTGAGCAAAAATCCGATAACTCAAACTCTCGTTATGCGCACCACAGAAATATAGCCCCAGCGTGAATAGCAACACAGATAGGCCTGTTGCTAATTCTGATGCATATAGAAGTAAACCCATACCTAAAATAAAACTCAGGATACCGAGTAATACTGTTTGTGAAATCGTATAGGCTGTCGCAATACTCAACAGCAAGAACAGACCTGCAAGCATCGGTCGTTTGCTATAAAAATAACTGGCGAAATAAATTACCAATGAACCGAGCAGCTCAATCTGCATCGTCCACAACACCCAGTTATAGCTTGAGTCCCCAAATAAAAAGGCTCCGATACTGCCCTCATACAAAGCTATACTTAATTTTGGATGTGGATTTGCCAAAGCGGCCCCCCATTCAGAAACATGCGAAACATCAACAGGAAGGAAACACACGAGGTAGGCAATAATACAAGAGATAAACGCGGGAATAGCCAAACGTGGATAACGTTTCAACAATGACTTTTTTAATCGTTCAGTTGCATTTGGCTTGTTTAAACTGGAAAGGCTCAAGACATAGCCGCTCAGGACAAAGAACACAAAAACCGCGCCTGTTCCTGAATAGAAAAATGCCAGTGGTGAGTTATGCAACTGGGCGAAAAAAGCATATTGCGGAACCGCACTTTCTCCAAAATTATGCAGTTGTGGAAAGAATGTCAGCGACAGGTGCGATAACACCACTGCAAGGCAGGCCAGACCCCGAATACTTTCCGCAGCATTAATTTTTTGGGTGGACATTGATGGAACTTTATCATCCGTGATAAACGGCGATAATGCGACCTTTTTCCCTGACCTGTCTAGGGGCGCTTACAAAAAAAAGAATGCCCAAGCTATCCTTTCAAATCAGAGATTGGAACAAGATCGTCATATCATTGCTGCTGTTGTTCCTGCTGCCAACGGCGTTGCTGCAAACGTTCGGCTTCAACTTCACGTTTATTTAAGGCTCGCTCATACAGCTTCGTACCCCGCAACTGAGGCGGCAAATATTCCTGTAAAACAAAATGCTCAGGATAATGATGCGGATAGAGATAATCCACGCCATAACCTTGTTGCTTCATCAATTTGGTTGGCGCATTACGTAGATGCAACGGCACAGGTAAATTCGCAGTTTTTTCGGCAAGCTCCAAAGCTCGGTTAATGGCGAGATAGGTACTATTACTTTTCGGGCTGGTTGCGAGATATACGGCACATTGACCTAAGATAATCCGTGCTTCAGGCATACCGACCGCTTGTACTGAACGGAAACACTCACCTGCCAACAACAAGGCATTCGGATTCGAGTTGCCAATATCTTCCGATGCTGCAATCAACATTCGACGTGCAATAAAAACAGGGTCTTCACCACCTTTGAGCATGCGTGCCATCCAATATAGGGTCGCATCCGCATCGCTACCACGAATCGATTTGATAAATGCCGAAACCAAATCATAATGCTGCTCACCTGATTTGTCATAACGTGCAATATTCTGCTGTGCGACTTTAACCACAATTGCATTGGTCACGATATTTTCAACGTCTGCCTCAAAAGTACTGGCAATTAAATCAATCAAATTAAGCGCTTTACGTGCATCACCCGCAGCAAATTGAATCAGCGCATCATATTCTTCAATCTGAATAAAACGCTCTTTCAAAAACTTATCACTTTGAATGGCTTTATTGATCAGGGTTTGAATCGCATCAGCATCCAAACTATTTAAGGTATAAACCTGACAACGAGAAAGCAGTGCACTATTCACTTCAAAGGATGGATTCTCTGTGGTGGCCCCAATCAGGGTAATTTTGCCTTTCTCCACCGCACCCAGTAAGGCATCTTGCTGCGACTTATTAAAACGGTGGATCTCGTCAATAAACACTACTGGCGTAAGCAGATCACCACTTTCCGCAATCACTTCGCGCAGCTCTTTTACGCCCGTATTTAATGCAGATAAACTAATAAAAGGGCGATCAACTGCCTGTGCCAATAACAAAGCAATTGTAGTCTTACCCACCCCTGGCGGCCCCCAAAAGATAATCGAAGGCAAATGCCCCTGATCAATCATTTGGCGTAACGGTGCATGCTCACCGAGCAAATGATCTTGCCCGATGATTTCGGACAAATCACGAGGGCGTAAGCGTTCAGGTAAAGGAATATGCGTATCTGACATCATCACGGACTTTATACTGTTTTATCCTAGTCTATTGCGTCTGGTTCAAATCTACAATTTGAATCTGCAACCACGCGACATTCTATTGCGCAGTATTCTTTTGAAGTAACTGCTGCATGACATGGTAGCTTGCAGTAATTCGAGCTTCATTCGGAAAATTAGTGTTAGCGAGCATCACAATCACAATTTTCTGCTGTGGTATAAATGCAGCATAGGCACCAAAGCCATTACTTGAACCAGTTTTATTAAACAATGTTGCTGCTGGAGCACGCTTTGGTTGTTTGATCGGGGTGACGATATGACTTTCTAAAGCCATTTTGCTGGAGTTACCTTGTACAAGTGTTTCAAGCTTAACAGGATAAGCATATTGCTCCCAGCCTAGCCCTTGGGTCATCGCACCAACTTTAAAATATCCCACATGCGTTGTTTCAACCGCTGCTCTTAAGGACTGTTTTAGCTTTTGTGGGTGAATTTGAATATCTAAAAATTTCAGCATATCGGAACTACTACTTTTCACTCCGTAAGCTTCAGCATCCAACATCCCCGCAGAAACGCGAATGGGTTGATCATTTTTATAACCCCACGCATATTGTGACATCTGCTGTTCGGGTACTCGAATAAAACTTTGTGTCATTCCCAATTGTGGTAGCAATGTTTTTTCAATCAGTTCGCTATAGGGTCTTTTCAATGCTAATGCCGTGATATACCCCATCAAACCAATGCTTGGATTTGAATATTGTCGTGCCGTACCAACGTTGGTCTTTGGCTGCCATCTTTGAAAATATTGAAGCATGTCCTGCTGACTAACAACTTCATCTGGAAATTGCAGCGGAAAGCCACCTGCAGTATATGTACCTAAATTTAAAATCGTAGCTTTATTCACTGCGGTATTTTTTAATTCTGGGAAATACTTGGCGGGATGATCCGACAATAATAACTGCCCTTTCGCCTGCGCATAACCTGCCAAAGTTGCATTAAAGGTCTTACTGACTGAGCCAAGTTCAAATAAAGTATGGTTACTTACGGGTTGTTGGTTTGATTTTGATGCCAAGCCATAATTGATAAAATAATGCTTACCATCGAATGTGACACCGACCGCTAATCCAGGAATCTTATATTGATCTAATAATGGTTTAAATTGTTGATCTACAATTTCCCTAACTTGCTGCTCACTGAGCGGTTTTGCCCAAATCGAAGAATTACAGGATAAAAGCCCTGCAAGTAAAAAAAGCATTCTTGATGCGATCATGTCTATTTCCCAAACCCATTTCATTCAAACAAAGAGGCTCTCAAACCACATCGACCTCTCAGTGTTCATCATATGGGAATGTATAGATAAAATACTGCAAAAGTATTGTTTTTTATTGATAAAAAACACAGTTATAAGAAATATATCAAGATCTAACGCACCCAGCGTACAATATAGTCCTCTATCTGTTCCTGATCGACTTCATCTTCGGGAATACAGCGGCCGGCTGCTGATTTCTTCGCTTTAATCACACTCTGACGTGAGCCCGTATTTAAATAATGCCATGACGGTAAATTTTTACCTTCATTCAAACGACGATAAGCACAACTAGGAGGTAACCATGTAATTGTTTGCAATCGTTCAGGTGTTAATTGAATACAATCTACAACATACTGTTGACGATTCGGATAATCAGAACAACGTGCAGTTTTACAGTCTAATAATTTACATGCAACTTTGGTATATGCGACTTCTGCCGTTTCTTCATCTTCAAGCTTAACCAAACAACATAAACCGCAACCATCACACAATGCCTCCCACTCAGTATTATTCAACTGATCAAGTGGATATAGTTTCCAAAAGTTAGCGCGCAATTCGGTAGACATGACAAATGTTTTAGGCTTTAAAAATTTGTGTTGATTATAACATTTATTCTCAATCAAGCTGTTTTCCAAGCGACTTAAGCGATTAACAATACTTAAGTTATTGAACATTTCAACCACAGAAACACCACATTTGGGTCAAAAAATACACGCTATAGTAATCTCATAACGATAAATTTAGGAGTAAGTAATATGTTCCGTTGGGCTATTATCTTTGCAGTGATTGCATTAATCGCCAGTTTATTAGGTTTTGGTGGTGTTGCTGGTTTGTCCAAAGACTTTGCCGTCATTTTATTAGTGGTCGCGGCTATTCTTGCTGTAGTGGGTTTCTTATCACGCGGTAAAGTTTAGTTTAAAGAGAAATAAAAATTCAGAAAGAAAAAAGAAGAATCGCCGTATTCTTCTTTTTTTATTATCATCATTTCAGCCGAATAAAAATTTGTCTTTCCGCTAGCATCATCAATTTTTTGCTTTTTTATGCTTTAATCAAAGCATTGAAAATATAGATCAGGATTAAAAAATGAGATTTCCAATTACAACGCGTGAAATTGAATATACCGCACCAGATGGTCAACGCCTTATTGGATATTTTGCGACACCTATCCGAGATGTACCAGTTGCAGGAGTTATTGTTGCTCCAGAATGGTGGGGACGTACCGAATATACCGAGCAACGTGCGCGTGAACTTGCAGAACACGGTTTTGCCGCTCTCGCGATTGATATGTATGGAGACAAAAAAGTTACCTCTGATGTTCCTCAAGCATCTGCATGGATGATGCAAACATTTGATCATGTAGACACCGTGGTTGAGCGTGCTCAAGCAGGCTTAGATGCTTTAAAAGCACAACCAGAGGTCAATACTGAAAAATTGGCAGCAATTGGTTTTTGTTATGGTGGTAAAGTTGTTCTGGATTTGGCGCGATCTGGTGCCGATTTGAAAGCTGTGGTGACCTTCCACGCGAATTTAAGCCCGAAAGCACCTGCACAAAAAGGAAAGATTCAGGCTGAAATTCTTGTATTACACGGTGAGATCGACACCATGGTTTCTTTAGATGATGTCGCAAGCTTCCGTCAGGAAATGCACGATGCAGAAGTCGATCATGAAGTGATTATTTTTGAAAATGCCAAACATGGCTTTAGTAATCCCCTCGCAGATGAGCGAGCTAAAGCAAATAATGTTGACTTAGGCTATAACGCCGAAGCTGAACATCAAGGATTAGAAGCCATGTATGAATTACTAGATAAACATTTAACCTGATTCAAAATATTGGCATAAACTTTCACAAAGACTTCATTCTGTGTAGGTGGCATTTATGTCTCCTACACACGAACAAATGTTTTTATCATTTAAATGAGTCCACGATTATATTTTCATTATACTAAGCCTCTGCTTTTGATTGTTCTGATTCATGTCTGATTTCTCATTTTCTGATGCACTACTCACGTGGTTCGACCAACATGGCCGCCACGATTTACCATGGCAAGTCGCTGATGATCCCTACAAAGTGTGGGTGTCAGAAATCATGCTACAACAGACTCAAGTTAAAACTGTTCTGCAATATTTTGATCGCTTTATCGAAAGATTTCCAACCGTAGACGATCTTGGTCAGGCCAGTTGGGATGAGGTTGCCCCTTATTGGGCTGGTTTAGGCTACTATGCCCGTGCACGCAATCTGCACAAAGCCGCTGTTATCGTAAAGCAGAAAGGAACGTTTCCTGAAACATTAGAACAATGGATTGAATTACCAGGCATTGGCCGTTCAACCGCTGGTGCATTAATGTCTCTTGGCTTACGACAATATGGCGTCATTATGGATGGCAATGTGAAACGAGTTTTAGCACGTTTTTTTGCGATTAAAGATGATTTATCCAAGCCACAAAATGAACGCAAGCTCTGGGAGATTGCCGAGCAGCTTTGTCCTGAACAGCGCAACCATGACTATACCCAGGCAATCATGGATTTGGGTGCAACGATTTGTACCCCGAAAAACCCCCTATGCCTATACTGCCCGATGCAGCAACACTGTCAGGCCTATCAACAAGGTTTAGAACAAGAACTACCATTTAAAAAAGCAAAAAAACCTGTCCCTGTTAAAGCGGCGAATGTGCTCCTAATTCAATCAGGTCATGAGTGGCTTTGGCAACAACGTGAAGCCCACGGTCTATGGGGAGGTTTGTATTGTCTGCCTATCATTGAACAGGCAACCGAATTACAACAGATTGAACAGCAATTTAAGCTCCAAGCTCAAGTATCATCACTACAGATTAGTCATAGTTTTACTCACTTTACATGGATACTGCATGAACAACTGTTCCACGTGGAACATGATCAAAAAGAACAGCTCAGTATCGAATTAAATGGAGTGTGGCTAAGTCCAGAGGCTGCGATTGCCAAAGGCATTCCAACCGCCATGAAAAAATTGATTACAGCAAAACAAAAGACCTCCTCTACTTAATTGCTGTAAATCGAAATCACAAGGAGTTTGTGTGCGTCTTTCGATTCCATTTATCGTGATTAGTCTGTTGGCTATTCTAATTTCTGCATGTACGACAACACCTAACAAGCCTACGCCCCTACCAGCCACTCAAATCAATAAACTTAAAAATCTGCGTTTAGACAGCCGTTTGCCAGTCCCAGTCAAAGGTGTCAATCGAAGTGAATTACGGGATACTTGGGGAGCTGCACGTAGCCAAGGACGTAACCACGAAGGGATTGATATCATGGCGGAGCGTGGGACGAAAGTGTATAGTGCTACCGAAGGGTTAGTCGCTGATTTACGTAATAATAATTTAGGTGGCAAAATCATTTGGATTCTAGGACCATCTGGTTCTTGGCACTACTATGCCCATTTAGATGGTCATAAACGTGGTCTTAATGTGGGAGACTATGTTCATAAGGGCGACCTGATTGGCTATGTGGGCAATACAGGCAATGCTCGTACGACTGCCCCACATTTACATTATGGTATTTATTTAAATGGCAAAGGGCGTGGAGCAGTCAATCCATACTCATATTTACGTTAGGAACATAGAATGTCAGAAGCATTGATTGAACGACTGGTTAAATTTGCAGAGTCTGGAAATCAGCAAAAAATCATCATCAATGGTACAAGCTATCAAGGCTGGATTATGGAGATTACCGAAGATGCTCTGCTGATTAGCACAGGATTTGCAGATAAATCTGGTAAAGACTTTTGGCTTAAATTTACTGATTTAAATACAGCTGAACTGTATTATTGGGATACTCGCCCAAATGAATGGGTGACATTCACACTTTCATGATTTTATATGAATAACAATAGGAAGCATCAAATATGACGATTCAACGCTGTGGCTGGTGCTCCAATGATCCACTCTATATTAGCTACCACGATGAAGAATGGGGCAAAGTAGAACAAGATGAAAATCGATTATTTGAGATGCTTTGTCTTGAAGGTCAACAAGCTGGATTATCATGGATTACGGTGCTAAAAAAGCGTGAGAATTACCGTTCACACTTCTTTCACTATCCAATTACTAAGATTGCAGAGTTTACTGATGATCAACTCGAAGACAAACTGAGTGATGCAGGATTAATTCGTCATCTAGGTAAACTTAAAGCGATTCGAGACAATGCAATTGCATGGCAGCAACTCAAAAATGAAGTTGGTGATGTATCTGATTGGCTATGGGCCTTTGTTGACCATCAGACTTCAAATAACGATGTCATTCCTTATCGTGATGCACCTGCACAAACCGAAATCAGTCAAAAACTTTCAAAAACACTGAAAAAACGTGGTTTTAAATTTGTTGGTCCCACAACGTGTTATGCGTTCATGCAAGCGGTAGGAATGGTCAACGATCACGAAAATCACTGTCATTTTAAATAATACGAATTTATTTTGCTTTCCAAGGAGTTATCGAATGAGCAATAACCAAATTCGTGCTTATGCTGCAATGAAAGCAGGAGAGCAATTGGTTCCTTATCAATTTGATGCAGGTGAATTAAAGCCACATCAGGTTGAAGTTAAAGTTGAATACTGCGGTTTATGTCACTCAGATTTGTCTGTGATCAATAATGAATGGCATTCATCGGTTTATCCTGCTGTCGCTGGACATGAAATTATTGGCACAATTATCGCACTCGGTTCAGAAGCCAAAGGACTGAAACTTGGTCAACGTGTTGGCATTGGTTGGACAGCTGAAAGTTGCCAAGCATGCGATCCTTGTATTGGTGGTCATCAAGTTTTATGTACCGGTGGCAGCGTTGCGACTATCGTTGGTCATGCGGGTGGCTTTGCAGAAAAAGTTCGCGCAGGTTGGCAATGGGTCATTCCTCTACCAGAGGGTTTGGATCCTGAGAGTGCAGGACCATTGCTTTGTGGCGGCATTACCGTGTTTGATCCTTTACTTAAACATCAGATCCAAGCAACACATCACGTCGGTGTCATTGGGATTGGTGGTTTAGGGCATATGGCCATCAAGCTACTTAAAGCTTGGGGTTGTGAGATTACTGCATTTAGTTCAAATCCAGACAAAACTGAAGAACTCAAAGCCATGGGCGCTGACCATGTGGTGAATAGTCGTGATGCTCAAGCGATCAAAGCGCAACGTGGCAAATTTGATCTATTGCTTAGCACCGTCAATGTAACTCTGAATTGGCAAGCCTATCTCAATACCTTGGCACCGAATGGTAGTATGCATTTCTTGGGTATTACCTTAGAGCCTATTCCAGTTTCTGTAGGTACTATCATGAGTGGTGCCAAATCGATTACAGCTTCACCAACTGGGTCACCTTTAGCACTGCGTCAACTACTACAATTTGCCGCACGTAAAAATATTGCGCCACAAATTGAGCTATTTCCAATGTCTCAACTCAATGAAGCCATTGAACGACTGCATTCAGGTCAAGTACGTTATCGGATCGTACTTAAAGCAGACTTTGATTAATTTAAAACCGACGACATACGCTCTCTCACCCAATCCGCCAACTGTTGAATTGCTTGGCGGATTTCGGTGGTCAACGCATGCCCCGCATTTAAACGCAGAAAATGCTGATTTGGCACAGGGTTATTTAAAAACCCAGAATCAACAGACTTATGAATTTTGGCGGCTGGAAAAAGTGCAGACGCAGGCACAGCAAAGTACACTCAGGCTGACCTATAAACAACCGACCGAAAATGGCGTGATCATGCCGAATTTGCTACTCCCGACAGTGGAGTTTGTATGTCAGCAACAACAGCATATCGCGCTGGCAATCAAGCAGCCGACAGGACAAATTGTTCAGATGCTGGAATTACAATTACCTGAGCAAACTATTGGCAAACCGAAAATCCATGACTTAACTGCTCAGTCAAAAACTCAATAAATAAGCGAACCCGTTTCGGCAAATGCGCTTGTTGATAATACACAGCATGGATGCTTTGATAAGAGTGCTCAATCTGATCTTCAAATAGCGCTTCAAGGCGCCCTTCTTTCATATCCTGCCAGATTTCAAATTCTGATAATCGGGCAATGCCCTGCCCACGCAAACAGAGTTGTCGAACAGTTTCGCCACTCGATGCTTTTATTTTCGGTTGGGCTTGAAAATACTCACCATCAATTTTAATGGGCCAAGTATTGATATAAGTGGGACGGGTGAAGCCAATCACATCATGCTCAATTAATGTCTGAGCTTGTACAGGTCTCCCCTTACGCTGTAAATATTCAGGACTGGCAACAATATAAATTCGGCTTTTACACACCAATTTCGCATGCAGACTGGAATCATGTAATTCACCAAAACGAAACGCCACATCAGTCTTATGTTCTAATAAATCTATCACTAAATCATTACTATTCAGCTCAATCTCAATATTGGGATAACTTTGTCTGAACTTATGTACCAATGGTGTAATGACATGCAGAATAAACGGCGTGGCTGAGTCAATCCGAATCACACCCGAGGTATCCTGACCCGATTTTTCTAGAGCTTCTTCAGCTGCACTTAAATCACTGAGAATTTTACGCGCATGTTGTAAAAATTGTTGTCCTTCTTGGGTCATTTTTAACTTTCGAGTCGTGCGCTCTAGCAAGGTGACTCCAAGCTTTGACTCTAGACGACTGAGAGAGCGGCTCATTCCCGATGCCGTCTGTCCAAGCCGCTCAGCAGCAGCAATAAACGATCCTGTATCGACAATGGTCATAAAAGCAAGTAGTTCTTCTACCGTAGATTTCATTGCCACCTCGTTAATTATTGATAATTAGTCAACTATATTTTGCAGATTCATCTATTTTTTAGCAACAATAATCATCGCAAAATGGCAGCCATCAACAGAATAGTGAAAAAGATTAAGTGAACAATCTGTGTATCGCTCAATTTGGTTGAGTTTAATCCTGCTCACCGATCTTTATCACCCTGATGCTGGTCTGGATAGGGATGGTTTTTCGAGTTTGCTCATCCCTTCGGTGGCAAGCTGGCTAATGTATCAGTGCATAAAAAAGCCTGATTGAATCAGGCTTTTTACTCTTAGATTTATTTAAGCAATTCAGGCAAATGTGGTTGTGCATAGAATGGATTATTCACTTCTTTCCTCATCTTCATCAGCATTTGATACGGTTGCTGCTGCACAAACATATTCACAAAACTCAATGGAATCGAACCTGCTGGGTCGGCATAACCACTAGTCATAACTTTAACCTTATTATTGGCAAGTCTTTGGAACGTCCAATCTCCTGTATATTGATTCAAACGAATCACATCAGGTTGTTCAGGGTAACTATTTTTAATCGCGTTATTCTTAATACTAATGCTGCCATCAGCATTTTTATTCATTTTGCCTTTAATAACCAAGTCACGGTCTTTCAAAGGAAATGGGAAATCTAACAGCATATACAGGGTAAATTCGCCTTTCTTTTCATCCCGAGACAAAAGCTGTGCCTTAGCAACATAAGGTACCCATTGGGGTGTGCGTTCAACATCAAGTACTACCGCAACTGCCCGTTCCAAAGGTACATCAAAAGTCGTTTCTGCTTTGTACTGAAAGACCGGATTATTCTCTGTTTGGTAGGTCCAAACTTTAATATTATTGCGATGTAAACTCAGTTTAGGTGCTTCTGCGGCACTGACGACTAAACTTGTCGCACTTAGCAGTGTAGCAAGAACAATATGCTTTTTATTCATGTCATGCTCAATTGTTGTAATGATGGCGAGAGCTTGTTGTATCTCTATCAGAAAGAAAACTCAACAAGCTCTTTTATTAGTACAAAAAAAGTACCTTTTAAACTTCAATCTCGTTAAAGCCTAAAACATCTTTCATATCATATTTACGAGCTTCGCGACCGACGACCCATGCAGCCGCACGAACAGCGCCTGAAGCAAAATTCATTCGATTGGTCGCTTTATGTGTGACTTCAACACGTTCACCTTCACCAATAAACATCACGGTATGTTCACCGACGATGTCGCCACCACGAATGGTTTGAAAGCCAATACTTTGACGCTCACGAGCACCTGTATGACCTTCACGGCAATACACAGCATCCGTTTTCAAGTCACGACCTAAAGTATCTGCAATCGCCTCGCCCATCATAAATGCAGTACCAGATGGCGCATCCACTTTATGACGGTGGTGTGATTCGATGATTTCGATATCAACGCTATCACCAAACACTTTCGCTGCAAGCTCTAATAATTTGATTGAAACATTCACACCAACTGAATAGTTAGCAGCATAAACGACTGGAGTCTGTGTTGCGGTTTCATCTAAGTAAGCCTTTTGTTCATCCGACATCCCTGTGGTGCCAATCACCATTGCAACACCTGCCTCACTACATAACTTTAAGTGTTGTTCAGTGGCAACAGGCGCAGTGAAATCAATCACGACATCACAGTCTTTTAAAACTTCACTTAAACTTCCCACAATCTTGACGCCGATGTTGCCAATCCCTGCAAGTTCCCCTGCATCTGCACCCACCAAACTGCTTTCTGGACGTTCAACAGCTGCTGCCAGTTGGTAGCCTGCTTGTTGTACTGCTTGAATCAGAATACGCCCCATGCGTCCGCCTGCACCCAAGATTCCAATGCGTGGAGAAGTCGACATAATTTTTCCTAGTCTTTTATTTAAACAATTGAGCTACTATAGCAAAACTCTGTGTCTACGCTAAAAAAATCCCATAAAAAAACCTGCCGCAGCAGGTTTTTTATTGATGCTAATTAATCAAACAAGCGATCAAAGAAAGATTTTTTCTTTGGTGATGCAGCATGACCATCACCATCTAACGACGCTTGTAATTCTTTCAACAATTCACGTTGGCGACTGTTTAAATTCACAGGTGTTTCTACCACGATACGGCACAATAAGTCACCGACCATGCTGCTACGTACAGGACGAACACCTTTACCACGTAAGCGGAATAGCTTACCTGTTTGAGTACCTTCTGGGATTTTTAAGCTGACACGACCATCAAGCGTCGGGATTTCAATTTCTTTGCCCAATGCAGCATCAGCAATACTGACTGGCACATCCATATAGAGATCTGCACCGTCACGTTGGAAGACTTCGTGTTCACGAACTACGACTTCAACGTATAAATCGCCCGCTTGACCATCACGAATCGCTTCACCTTTACCTGTTAAGCGAACACGATCGCCGTTGTCCACACCTGCAGGAATAGTGACTTCAAGCGTTTGTTGACGATCGGCAACGCCCGAACCATGACAAGTATTACAAGGGTTTTTGATAATTTTGCCTTGACCGCGGCAAGTACTACAAGTTTGTTGAACCGAGAAGAAACCTTGCTGCATACGTACTTGACCAGCACCATGGCAGGTACGACACGTCTCAACATCATTTGGATTCTTAGAACCTTTACCATCACAGCTTTCACACGGCGCTGGTGCAGTAAAAGTAATCGTTTTTTTCACGCCTTTGACTGCTTCTTCAAGCGTCAATTCCATCACATAGCGAAGATCAGAGCCACGACGTTGGCGTTGTTGTTGGCGACCACCGCCACCACCGAAAGCACCACCAAAAATATCACCAAACTGGCTAAAGATGTCTTCTGCACTAAAACCACCACCGAAGCCACCGCCGCCACCAAAACCGCCCTCAAAAGCGCTATGGCCAGCACGATCATACATGCTGCGTTTTTCGCCATCAGAAAGTACTTCGTAAGCCTCTGCTGCTTCTTTAAACTTTTCTTCCGCTTCAGCATTGTCTGGGTTACGATCTGGATGATATTTCATCGCCAACTTACGATAGGCTTTTTTAATCTCATCATCACTTGCGGTTTTCGAAACGCCTAAAACCTCATAATAATCACGTTTAGCCATGGTTGGCGATGCTCCTCACGGAATTGGTTCAATCTCTACAAATAAATAAGCTCTGTTGACATTTTATTAACAAAGTCAACAGAGCCTTAATATGGGCACTACTATAAATTTACAAGGTCTAGCACAATAAAAAAGCGATAAAATTAGAATACCGCTTTATTTTTAAAATACTTAGCAACACCTTTGATCCATGCATTTAATAAAAACAACCATGCGATTGCACTGAAAATCACACCTGCAACGGTCATTCCTGTCACCCACAATGCACTATCCCATGCAAAAAAGAACAGTGGAATAAACCACAGGGCAGCAAAGAAAGCCATTAGAATAAACAGCAGCACATTACGCATAATCCACAGTGCATGCGCGTGTATCCATACTTCAGCATTATTCGCAGTCGCAACTTTTCGTGCCAGCAGATACGCAAACACTGCAAACACGATTGTAAATAATGCAAGAAACATGAACACGTAGGAAATCGCCACATAGCGGCGATGCTGCGCAATATTGTCTTGCCCCATGCTCTAGATCACCTCATTCATCGCATTTTGCCAAACCAATCATGCAATGAAATTCAATTATTTTTTGGTCTTTAAATATAGGTGCTACTATATTGAAATTTTCAATATTTCGCACCTTTATTCATAAAATAATTACGATAATTGTGTTGTTTTCTTTACTCTAAACCAAGCGGCATAGAGTGCAGGTAAGAAAAATAAGGTCAACAAGGTGGCAACAATCAAGCCTCCCATAATCGCAACAGCCATCGGACCAAAGAAAATACTGCGTGATAATGGAATCATCGCAAGTACTGCGGCAAGTGCGGTTAACACAATCGGGCGGAAACGGCGCATGGTGGCACCAATCACCGCATCCCATGGCGTATGTCCAGCCTGAATATCTTGTTCAATCTGATCAATCAGGATCAATGAATTCCGCATAATCATTCCAGATAAAGCAATTGTCCCTAACATCGCGACAAAACCAAAAGGCTTATTAAACAGGAGTAAGAATGCAACAACGCCAATCAAACCAAGAGGTGCTGTCAATAAAACAATCGTTGCGCGTGACATACTACGTAATTGAATCATCAGCAAAGTCATCACCACAGCCAAGAATAATGGCATGCCTGCATTCACCGAATTTTGACCTTTTGCAGACTCTTCAACCGTACCACCGACTTCCACTAAGTAACCATTGGGTAAATCAGCACGTAAAGCTTGCATTTTGTCTGCCAATTGCTGAACCACTGTTGCAGGTTGTAAATTGGTTCGAATATCCGCGCGAACTGTAATCGTTGGTAGACGATTCCGATGCCAAATCAGACCTTCTTCAAAACGTGACTCAATTTTTGCTATTTGCGCTAGAGGTACAGTGGTGCCTTTGGTGGTTGGCACAGCTAAACTTGCTAACGAAGCCACTTCGACACGTTCTGACTTATCACCACGTAAACGAATTTCAATGAGTTCACGTTTTTCACGATATTGATTCATCACCGCCCCTGTCACAGAAGCGTTTAGGAAATTAGCTAAATCAACACTGGAAACACCCATTTGACGAGCACGGTCCTGATCAATGTCAATGGCGATGATCTTGCTTGGTTCACCCCAGTCCAGATGCACATTGGTGGTATTTGGGTCTTCACTCAGCACCTTAGCCACTTTTTGTGCCTCTGCCCGAACCGTTGCCAGATCTTCACCTGAGACCCGATACTGCAATGGATAACCCACAGGCGGACCATTTTCGAGTAAAGACACACGAGTACGAACCTGTGGCAATAATTGCTTAATCTGCTTGTCTAAAGAGCGACGGATTTCATCACGATCATCAAGAGAAGAAGCCAAGACTACAAATTGAGCAAAACTGGCTTGTGGGAGTTGTTGGTCTAAAGGTAAATAAAAACGTGGTGAACCTGTTCCAACATAAGCGACATAATTATCAATCCCTTTTTGTTTGGATAGGAATTGTTCTACCTTATGTACTGCTTGTTCTGTCGCCGTTAGTGAAGCCCCCTCCTCCAGTTTTAAGTCCACCAGAATTTCTGCACGATTCGATGGTGGGAAGAATTGTTGCGGTACCAACTTAAACATCGCAACAGACAATACAAAGATACCGACCGTAATAGCAATCACCGTTTTACGATAGGTAATACAGATTTCGACGATATGCCTGAAGGATTGATAGAACTTGGATTGGTAAGGATCATGATGCTGACCATGCGACTCAACCACTGGTGTAGGTTGCTTGCGTAACCTTGCCCATAAACGTAAATACCATGCCGCTTGTTGATTCTGTTTGGTGAAATCAGGTAATAATTTTTCACCTAAATAAGGAACAAATAAAACAGCAGCAATCCATGAAACGATCAATGCAATCGTCACGACTTGGAAAATAGAACGTGTGTATTCACCTGTTCCAGATTGTGCCGTGGCAATTGGCAAGAAACCTGCTGCGGTAATCAATGTACCTGTGAGCATTGGAAAAGCGGTGGTTTGCCATGCAAAACCTGCCGCTTTTAATCGGCTGTAACCCTGTTCCATTTTAATCGCCATCATTTCCACGGCGATAATGGCATCATCGACCAACAAACCCAGCGCAAGAATTAATGCGCCTAATGAGATCTTATGTAAGCCGACATCAAATAAACTCATTCCAGCAAAGGTCATTGCTAAAACCAATGGAATCGACAATGCAACAACAAGCCCTGTACGAAAACCGAGTGAGAAGAAACTGACCAATAAAACGATAATGACCGCTTCAGCTAAAACTTTTAAGAACTCTTGAATACTACGTTGTACTGCAACAGGTTGGTCTGAAACTTTTTGCAGTTTCATACCCAAAGGTAAGCTTTTTTGTAGACTGTTAAATTCGGTTTCTAAATTTTTACCCAATGCAATGATGTCTCCACCTTTACGCATGGACACCGCAATACCAATCCCATTCTCACCCATAAAACGCATACGTGGTTGAGCAGGTTCACTAAAGCCGCGATAGACCTCAGCAACATCCCCCAATTGAATGGTTTTATCGCCCACCAACAACGGCATTTTTTTCAGGTCATCGACACTATGTAAGTGTCCGCTAACTCTGATTTGAATACGGTCTGTACCTGTTTCAAAGAAACCTGCACCTGCCATATCATTTTGCTTCTGAATCGCTTCCTGAATGGCTGTGACAGGGACACCGAGCTGAACAGCTTTGGTATTGGATAATTCGATCCAGATCTTCTGATCTTGTAGACCCACCAAATTAACCTTGCTGACATCTTTGACCCGTTGCAGTTGTAGTTGCAAACGATCGGCATATTCTTTCATTACCGCATAGTCAAAATCTTTACCCGTTAAAACATAGATATTGCCGAAGGTATCACCAAATTCATCATTAAAAAATGGGCCTTGTACACCGCTTGGAAGTTGTGAACGGACATCATTGACCTTTTTACGCACGTTATACCAAACGTCAGGAATCTGCTCAGAACGATAGGAATCCTTAGCAATAAACGTGACCATAGATTCCCCAGGCCGTGAATATGCCCGAATATTTTCATATTGCCCTGTGGTCATCAGTTCTTTTTCAATACGATCTGTCACCAGCGTTGCAACTTCCTGTGCGGTTGCGCCTGGCCAATAGGTCTGTACTACCATCACTTTGAAAGTAAAGGGTGGGTCTTCACTCTGTGACAGCTTGGAATACGACATCACCCCGACAATGCCCAGCAACAGCATAAAGTAGAGAATGATGCCCTTATTCTTAAGCGCCCATTCTGAAAGGTTAAATTTCATGCTTAACCTCCTGTTTTAACCGTGACTGCGCGATTATCACGATCTACAGGATGAATTTTTTGCTGGTCACGTAATAGATGCACACCACCAACCACAACCCAATCTGAAGCTTTTAGACCTGACAGAATAGGCACACTGTCACGCCCATAAGTACCCAACGTCACTGGGACTTTACGTAAAGTTTGATTACTATTCACGACCCAGACATAGGCTTGTTGATCATTGGCAGTGACACTGGATAGAGGCACACTCAATACATTATTTTCATTTGCGACAAAGAATACCCGAGCGCTTTGCCCCAGTTGGATACTCGATTGCCCTTCAAGCAATGAAACTTTCACGGTGAATGTTCGCGATTGGTCTGCAGCGGGTGACACTTCACGGACTTTTGCCGCAAAACGTGCTTCTGGCTGAGACCACAAAGTGACCCAAGCAGGTTGCCCGACTTTAATGGTACTGACGGCCTGCTCAGGTACGCCAAACACGACTTCTCGCTCACCTTCAATTGCGAGTTGATAGGCAGGTTGACCTGCCGCAATTACTTGTCCAATTTCAATTTGACGTTGAGTAATCACGCCATTTTTATTCGAAATAAGTTGGTTATAACCGGTTTGATTTGAAGACACTTCATAATTAGAACGCGCTTGCTGTAACCCTGCTTGAGCAGATTCATACTGATTTTTCACCGCATCAAATTGTGAGCGACTCACTGCATTGACAGGTAATAACTGTTGATAACGCTGATATTCTTGAGCCGCAATTTTTGCTGCTGCTTCAGCACTTTGCAATTGCGCTTTGGCAGCGTTCATTTGCAATTGTGCGTCTTTGACATCTAGTTTAGCCAAAACCTGTCCGACTTTGACCCGATCCCCGACCTCAACATAACGTTCGGTAATTTGCCCCCCAACACGAAATGCCAATGCGGTTTGTTGCTTGGCTTGAACATCACCTGCATAACTTTTTTGATCGATATGATTCGTATTCGGCTGCGTCACCATGACATAAGGTATTTCCTCAGTCTTGGGAACCTCTTTTTGACATGCTGTTAAAGTGACACTGCTGAGTACGAGCAACCCCACAATTACATGATTTAGCAGATTCATCTCTGTTTCGCTCTTATTCAAATTGATTTTTTAAGGCACAATATGAACATTATGATAGATTGTTTATTTTTTAATTAATATACTCATGAGTACACTAATTAAAAATTAAATCTAGCATTTTGATTTTGAATTGAATTAAATGAGACAGCTAACGTGCAAATTCACAGTGGTCGCCCTAAAGATTTAGAAAAAAGAGCCAAAATCTTACAGGCTGCAAAATCTATTTTTTTAAAAATGGGTTACCACGCCACCAATATGAATCAGATTGCCAAACAAGCAGGCGTGACTAAACTCACGGTGTACAACCATTTTCAGGACAAGGCTAACCTGTTTATCTGCGCCATTGAAGAAAGCTGTGAAGAATCGATTCGGGCGAAACAGTTTGAACTCACACCTGAGTCCGACTTTAGGCAGGCACTATATTTAATGTGTCAGCGTGCCTTAAGCATTATTTACCTGCCTGAAGCGATGAAGCTGGATCGGGTGCTGTTTGAACTCGCGGCTGAACAAAGCCCCCTCACCCAACAGTTTTTTGATGCCTCACATACCCGCATGTGTCATGTCTGGTGTGATTTTTTTGAGCAAGCTATCGCCTTTAAATTTATTCAGGCAGACGCGCCACTCAAGCAAACAGAGTTAATCATCTCGCTGATGTTAGGTATCCGTCATCAACAGGTGTTACTGGGTCTAGCCCCAGTGCCCACGGCGAATGAAATCGATCAGATTATTCAACATGCCATCGAGATTTTTTTGCTTAAATATCAACCGACAATTTAGAGAAAATTCACATTTTTTTACGTTCTGCTCTTGGAATGTCTCCTAATCGCGCTATAGTCGAGTGAGAACAACAGGAGAATTAGAATGATTCAGCAAATCACTGCTCCATTACGTGAAGATGTCCGCTTACTCGGCAATTTACTTGGAGAGACCTTAAAGCAACATGCTGGGCAAGATTTGTTTAATCAGATTGAACAAATTCGCGCATTAGCCAAAGGTGCACGTGACGGCCAGATCGAAGCAGAAAAACAGCTCGAACAATTGTTTCTCGGTTTAAAAGATGAAGAGATTTTGCCGCTGACTCGCGCATTCTCACATTTTCTGAACTTCGCCAACATTGCGGAACAATATCATGTGGTGCGTAATCGTCGTCAGGCTGAGTTTGACGAACAAGCCCCTAATCCAAATCCTTTGTCACATTTATTTGAAAAATTCAAAACTGAGCAGATCAACTCAAAACAATTATTCGAACAAATCTGCGATTTAAAAATTGAATTGGTACTTACAGCGCATCCAACCGAAGTCAGTCGTCGTACCTTGATTCAAAAATATGATGATATTACCGATTGCCTATCTCAACTGGATCAGCAAAAACTAACACCTCGTGAACGCCAACAAACCATCGCCACCCTGAAACAATTGGTCAGTTCAGCTTGGCAGACAGACGAAATTCGCCAACATCGCCCGACCCCTGTCGATGAAGCAAAGTGGGGCTTTGCAACAATTGAACAAACTTTGTGGAATGCCGTACCTAAGTTTATTCGTGAGCTGAATGAACTGACTCAACAGCATTGTGAACAAAATTTACCGCTCAATATCGCACCAATTCGCTTTGCCTCATGGATGGGCGGTGATCGTGATGGCAATCCCAATGTCACCCATCAAGTCACCCAAGAAGTATTATGGTTATCACGTTGGCAAGCTGCTGATTTGTATTTGCGTGATATTGAAAATCTGCGTTGGGAACTGTCCATTCAAAGTTGTTCTGAGGAACTGACTCAAGCATTAGGCTATGAACACCCTGAACCATATCGTGAATATCTGCGCGACACCCGTGAACGTTTAAAAGCCACCCGCTATTGGTTGGGGCAACGCTTACAAGGCCATGAAGCTGATGACAGCCAAATCATCAAAACTAAAGATGAACTATTACAGCCTTTATTGCTGTGCTATCGCTCCCTGATTGATAGCAATCTAGCCGAAATTGCCAATGGCCAGTTACTGGATTTCATTTACCGAATCAATTGCTTTGGAATTGAGTTACTCAAACTCGATATTCGCCAAGAATCAGGGCGGCATCGTCAAGCCATTTCAGCGATCACTGAATATCTAGGTCTAGGCAATTTTGAATCATGGACTGAACAGGCTCGTCAAAACTTCCTTATTCAGGAACTACAAAGTAAACGCCCTTTACTGCCTAAATATTTTAATGAACCCGAAGGCAGCTTGATTCAACATCCTGATGTGCTTGAAGTCTTTGCGACCATGCGCACTTTGGCTGAACAACCAGCTGAGAGCTTGGGTGCCTATATTATTTCGATGGCAGAATATCCAAGTGACGTCTTAGCTGTTTTACTCTTACAAAAAGAAGCTGGTATCCAACATCCTCTTCGAGTGGTGCCTTTATTTGAAACTTTAAAAGATCTTGATGGCGCAGCCAAAACCATGAATACCTTATTCAATATGCATTGGTATAAACAGCATATTCAGGGTAAACATGAAGTGATGATCGGCTATTCAGACTCGGCAAAGGATGCGGGCTTTATGTCGGCCAACTGGGCGCAATATCGTGCGCAAGAAGAACTCACCGCTGTCGCTCGAGAACATGGGGTGCAATTGACTCTATTTCATGGTCGTGGCGGTTCAATCAGTCGTGGCGGTGCACCAACACAACAAGCCTTATTCTCACAACCACCAGGCTCAATCTCTGGCGCAATTCGTGTCACTGAACAGGGTGAAATGATTCGCTTTAAATTTGGTTTAGAAGGCATCGCGCTACAAAATTTGGAAATCTATACAGCGGCAACTTTAGAAGCAACGTTATTGCCACCGCCAGAGCCAAAGAAACAATGGCGAGACTTAATGAATCAAATGACTGATTTATCGGTACAGGTTTATCGACAAACTGTGCGTGAAAATCCGAATTTTGTCAGTTATCTACGCACGGTCACGCCTGAGTTAGAATTACAAATGCTACCGCTTGGTTCACGCCCAGCCAAACGCAAAGTCAGCGGTGGCATAGAATCTCTTCGAGCGATTCCTTGGGTATTTGCATGGACACAAATCCGCTTGATGCTGCCCGCTTGGTTGGGTACAGGCACGGCGATCAATCAGGTACATGGACAACACCAAAACACCTTAAATGAAATGCTTGAACAGTGGCCGTATTTCCAAACTTTAATTGATATGCTAGAAATGGTTTTATCCAAATCTGATGCAGATATTGCGTTGTACTATGAATCTCATCTCACCCAAGATCAGGACTTAAAAAACTTGGGGGTTGAATTACGCCAACGTCTACAAAATGCCGTAGATACCTTGCTCAGTCTTAAAGGGGAGTCTAAGCTTTTGAGTAATAATGAAGTGCTTGACCAATCTATGCAGGTGCGTAAACCGTATTTATTACCCTTACATTTACTGCAAGCAGAGTTAATGAAACGTCGTCGTCTGTATTTAGCGGAACATCAAACTGAGCATAGCCCTGTCGATCATGCCTTAATGGTCAGTATTGCAGGCATTGCGGCAGGTTTGCGCAATACCGGCTAAATAAAGACCTTGCCATCAACATAAATCAAACATGTTGATGGCAAGATTGGCAAAATATTCCATTTTTAGAAAAAAAATTTAGAAATTTTTTTTAAATATTAGGCGTAGGTTTTTTAAATTAGGCGAATAAAATAAATAATAAATACGATAGTTTATTTTTAAATATATTTTACCAAAAGGTAAAAATACAGACTTAAAAAACATGTTCTGGCAATATTCTCAATGACTTATAGGTGAAAGCTCGTTTTAAGACAGGGTATCATACCCGCTGATATCACATAATGAGTCTCATCTATGTCAAATTGGTTTCCAAAATGGCAGCCGTATCAGGGAAAGATTGATCATCGCCCTGTCGCGACAAATGAATATTTACCGCCCTTACAAAGTGCGGTGTTAGGGGTACAACACGCATTTGCAATGTTTGGTGCAACTGTTCTTGCACCCCTTCTGATGGGCTTTAGCCCCAACCTTGCCATCTTAATGTCAGGGATTTGTACTATTATTTTCTTCTTGATCACGGGTGGTCGTGTTCCAAGTTATTTAGGCTCAAGCTTTGCATTTATTGGTGTCGTTGCAGCCGCAACTGGTCACATTACTGGGTCAGGAGCCAATCCAAACCTTGCAGTTGCACTTGGTGGAATTGTTGCCTGTGGTATTTTTTATGCCTTGATCGGTTTTGCGGTCATGCTCACAGGCACACGTTGGATTGAGAAACTCATGCCACCTGTTGTCACAGGTGCTGTGGTGATGATTATTGGTCTCAACCTTGCACCTGTCACCATTAAAGGCGTTGCTGGACAGCCTTTTGAAATGTGGATGGCACTTATCACTGTATTAAGCATGGGCATTATTGCGGTATTTACCAAGGGCTTATTACAACGTTTATTACTGTTAGTGGGTTTATTGATTGCTTATGCCGTATATGTGGTTGCAACAAATATTCTAGGATTTGGTAAACCGATTGATTTCTCCCAAATCGCAGCAGCACCATGGTTTGGTATCCCAACTTTTTCACACCCGACTTTTGATTTAAATGCAATTTTAATTATTGCTCCCGTTGCATTGATTTTAGTCGCTGAAAATCTAGGCCACATCAAAGCAGTCGGTTCAATGACAGGCGAAGATCTTACACCTCAACTGGGTAAAGCTTTTGTTGCGGATGGTTTGGCCACAACGTTATCGGGTAGTGTTGGCGCACCGGGTATGACCACCTATGGTGAAAATATTGGTGTGATGGCAGTCACCCGTGTTTATTCTACGATTGTATTTGTAATCGCTGGCGTATTTGCAATTTTCTTGGGGTTGTCTCCTAAATTTGGCGCAGTGATTAGTACGATCCCGACAGCAGTCCTTACGGGTGCTTCAATCGTAGTATTTGGTTTAATTACCATTGCAGGTGCAAAAATCTGGATCGAAAATAAAGTCGATTTTTCTAATAATAAAAACCTCATTGTTGCATCTGTCACTATTATTTTAGGTGCAGGTAACTTTGAATTACTGTTTGGTAGCTTTAATTTAGGGGGAATTGGAACCGCAACTTTTGCTGCGATTTTCCTGCACCTGTTATTCAGTTTAAAAGATAAACATTAGCATCGTGGGCAGCTTCGGCTGCCTTTTTATTTATTCCCGACTTTCCTGCTTATATTTATCCTCCAAAACATTGCTGATAATACTTTCAATCATCCAAACTCGATACAAACTATTAAAAGCATAGCTCTGTCCATCTATACGTAATTCCAGTACAGGAAAGTCGGGTTGGTGCTTCTGCTGGCATAGCTCATCATTCTGTTTTAACAGGGCCTCAACATCCTGTTCGGTGACCTGCTCAATCTGCAAGCGCTTTTGCATTCGCTGAAAATGCGCCTTGAAGGATAAATCCCTACCCCGTGTCCAGACACTTTCCAGAATCTGGTGGATCACATCCACCTGCTGTTCCTCTGCAACACTATAAAACAGCTTCGCCATTTCATAAGTTGCTTCTTTAGTAGGCCGACAGAATGGGGTGAATGCCACCTGTGTACGTTTGGAAACACGGGTCGCCAAACTCCAGTCAAACCAATCTCGCCCATGATAGCTCAGCGGATAAACGCTCAATTGAATATTATAATAATTGGCCAGTTCTTCTTTGATATAAGCCAATAATAGCCAACTCATCGGGTCTTCAAGTGCAATATACAGATCTAATTCTGGATGTAAGCTTTGGACTTCTGTCAGTGACTCACCATCATTAATGAGATGCTCACGCCATTCAATATGATTAATCAGAAAAATTGGATTTCCGGTGAGTAATTTTTGTTGTTTCAAACGGCGTGTAAGGCGTAATAAATCATCAACGGCCTGATATTTACGCTCACCAAATTCGAAGTAACTGGCTGCAACAGGCACATCTTTAAAAATACGTTCAGGATAATCTTGAGGTGTTTGATGCTGACTTGCCATCGCATAAAGAGTACGTAATTTCCCATATTGTTGTTGCCATAACATGTGGAATACATCTTCGAGTAAATGTAAAAAATTATGTTCTCTCAGAGGGGTATTTTTTAGAATTATTTCTGCTTGTTGTAATGCTTCTGGACTAGGTATTTCAGGGGTTTCATCGAAACCAAACCGATGTTGTTTGGCGAGAATTTTAGCATCATTCAAACAATAACTCTGCCAATATTGTTGTGACATACCATTAGGAGGCTCAGCACCCTGTCTTGAAATAATCACTTTTAAAGGTTTTAGTTCATCACTCAAAATTTCATTGAGCTGATCAAGCTGTTGTACTGCAAGATAGCTATAAACATCGTCTAAACGCAGGTAAATACTTAAACCCTGTTCCGTGGGCAACACCGCCTGACGAGAAGGTTTTTGATAGAACCAACTCGATCGGATGGGATCAAACCAACGACGTAACAAAGACATGTCGATCGCCTCTAATGATTATAAAGTGATGAATGGATAAGCTTTCTCTAACTTGAATTCAAACAAGTGAGCAAATAAGTATCATGAGTATCTTATAAAATCAGAAAAAAGTCCCTCTTTATCGTAATAAAGAGGGATGATAAACATTGTCGCTTAGCAATAGTTTACAGAACGCGTACTGCACCTTTCGCAGCACTGGTTGAATGCAAAGCATAAATTTTCAAAGATTTTGAAACTTTACGCTTACGCTCTTCCGCTGGATGCCAACCTTTGGCTTCTTGAGCTGTACGGCGATGTGCCATGGTTGCATCATCAACATCAAGGTGAATGGTACGATTCGGAATATCAATTTGGATAGTATCACCATCTTCAACCAGACCAATTGCACCACCTTCCGCTGCTTCTGGAGACACGTGACCAATTGATAAACCTGAAGAACCACCAGAGAAGCGACCATCAGTAATCAACGCACAGTCCTTACCCAAACCTTTCGACTTCAAGTAACTGGTTGGGTACAACATTTCCTGCATGCCTGGACCACCACGTGGGCCTTCATAACGAATGACAACGATGTCACCTGCCACGATCTTATGATCTAAAATCGCTTCAACCGCTGAATCTTGGCTTTCAAAAACACGCGCTGTACCCGTGAATTTAAGAATCGATTCATCCACACCCGCAGTTTTGACGATACAGCCATCTAAAGCGATGTTGCCATAAAGGACTGCCAAACCACCGTCTTTAGAGAAAGCATGTTCAGCATTACGGATCACACCTTTCTCACGGTCACCATCCAAAGTTGAATAATAACGGTTTTGTGAGAATGCCACTTGAGTTGGAACACCACCCGGTGATGAGCGATAGAACTCATAAACATCTGCATCTTCAGTGCGGATAATATCCCACTTATCTAAAGCATCTTTCAGTGTTTTTTCATGTACGGTTGGACATGAAGTATTCAGTAGATTGGCACGATCAAGCTCACCTAAGATCGCCATAATACCCCCAGCACGGTGTACATCTTCCATATGCACATCCGACTTTGCAGGTGCAACTTTAGACAATACAGGTACTTTACGAGATAAATTGTCGATATCATCCATAGTGAAATCAACTTCTGCTTCATGTGCAGCAGCAAGCAAATGCAATACGGTGTTGGTTGAACCACCCATTGCAATATCAAGCGTCATTGCATTTTCAAACGCAGCTTTGGTTGCAATTGAACGTGGCAGAATGCTGTCGTCATTTTGTTCATAATAACGTTTCGCTAGTTCAACCACTAAACGACCCGCTTTTAAGAACAATTTTTCACGGTTAGCGTGAGTTGCAACAATAGAACCATTACCCGGCAATGATAAACCCAAAGCTTCAGTTAGACAGTTCATTGAGTTTGCAGTAAACATACCCGAACATGAACCACACGTCGGACATGCCGAACGCTCAAATGCTGCAACTTCTTCATCGGTATAGCTTTCATCTGCTGCAACGACCATGGCATCAACTAAGTCGATTGCCTTTTCATCACCACGGAATTTGACTTTACCTGCTTCCATTGGACCACCAGACACGAACACCACTGGGATATTCAAGCGCATTGCAGCCATCAGCATTCCCGGTGTGATCTTGTCACAGTTCGAGATACACACCATTGCATCGGCACAATGGGCATTGACCATGTATTCAACTGAGTCCGCAATCAAATCACGTGATGGCAATGAATACAGCATCCCGTCATGCCCCATGGCAATCCCGTCATCCACGGCAATGGTATTAAATTCTTTTGCGACACCACCAGAAGCTTCAATTTCTCGTGCAACCAGTTGCCCTAAATCTTTAAGATGCACGTGACCTGGAACGAACTGGGTAAATGAGTTGACCACCGCAATAATTGGTTTGCCAAAATCTTCATCTTTCATACCAGTCGCACGCCATAAACCGCGCGCGCCCGCCATATTTCTTCCATGTGTTGATGTTTTCGAACGATAATCAGGCATTTTGTATTCCCAACAAGTGTGTGCTCGAGATGAATAAGACATTCTCTCTGGCGAAATGATACTGAGCTTTTCCCATCATACTACAAGTTATCGTTTAACTGATGACCAACGAACCTATCTTTTTTGTTCAAAGACAATTCCTTTCACCTAATTAGGGGCTAGTGGCTTTTTGGCTTATAATTTGGGGCAAATTTTCTGTGGATTATCTTTGTGAAGATCATTTTTGCTGGTACGCCTGAATTTGCGGCAACCGCATTGGCGGCATTATTAAAAACATCACACCAGATCATTGCGGTTTATACCCAGCCTGACCGTAAGGCAGGTCGTGGGCAAAAACTCACTCCCTCTCCTGTCAAGCAACTGGCACTTGAACATGGTTTACCCGTTTATCAACCACTGCATTTTAAAGCGTCGACTGAAGAAGGTTTAGCTGCTCAGCAAGAGTTAGCAACTTTGGGTGCTGATGTCATGGTAGTCGCTGCTTACGGTCTGATCTTGCCACAAGCCGTTTTAGATACCCCAAAGTACGGCTGTTTGAATATTCACGGCTCATTGCTGCCTCGCTGGCGTGGTGCTGCGCCAATTCAACGTGCAATCGCGACTGGAGATGCTGAAACAGGTATCACCATCATGCAAATGGCGGCAGGTTTAGATACGGGCGATATGATGTATAAAACCTATTGCCCAATCACAGCCGAAGATACCTCTGCCACATTGCATGACAAATTGGCGCTTCAAGGTGCAGAGGCGATTTGTACCGTGCTTGAATCAGAGCAAAGCTTGCAGGATTTTATCGAAAAACGTGAAGTACAAGATGAAGCACTCACTGTCTATGCACATAAATTGATTAAAGCAGAAGCTCGGATTAATTGGAGTGTGAATGCTAATCAAATCGATCGTAATATTCGGGCTTTTAATCCTTGGCCAGTGGCTTTTATCCAACTGGATGAAAACAATGCTTTAAGGGTTTGGAATTCGATCCTATCTGAACACAGTAAAACGGATGCTCAATTGGGCGAAATCATAGCAATTGATAAACAAGGCGTACATGTCGCTTGTGGTGAAAACAGTGTCGTGTGCTTAACCAGTTTGCAATGGCCAGGTGCTAAAGCCCTCAATCCAGTTCAAATAGCTCAAACCCAGAAACTGCATATCGGACAAATCCTGCCATGAGCCAATCGAATCAATCATCTGCAAAAAATTTGAACCTGCGTGCGCAAGTGATCAAAACACTTTTGGCTGTTCAAAATGGGCAATCTTTGTCTTCCGTTTTAAATCAACATATCAATCTCGTTTCTGAACGTGACCGTGGTTTATATCATGAGCTTACTTTAGGTTGTTTACGCCAATGGTATTCGTTAAAAGCCATTACCTTACCATTGCTCACAAAGCCATTAGACAATGAAGCACTCGAAAGTTGTTTATATCTAGGTTTATATCAAATTTTATGTACCCGTATTCCTGTACATGCTTCAATCTCGGAAACTGTAAATGCTGCTAAGCAATTAGGTTTCGAACCCATGAGTGGTTTGGTGAATGCGATTCTGCGTCGTGTTTCACGTGAAACAGATGAATTTCAAACAGCTTTGAATAGTACGCATGGTTTACCAAGCTGGTTATTCAAGCGACTTAAAAAAGATTGGCCTGAGCAAGCAGAGACTCTATGCCAAGCCTTAAAACAAGTCGCTCCACTAACTCTACGCATCAATCAACGCCAAGTCAGTCGTAACGAATATTTAGAGATTTTGGACGAAGAGCAGATTGATGCTCGTGCTTGCACGCTTTCAGATGTTGGTATTGTTTTGGAGCAAACGGGCAATATTACCCATTTACCGGGTTTTGAAGAAGGTGGCTTTTCTGTTCAGGATGAACATGCCCAATTGTGCGCGATGCTTTTACCGAACTTAGATAATAAAGTTGTTGTCGATGCCTGTGCTGCACCAGGTGGCAAAACTGCGCATATTCTTGAGCGCTTTAATCCTCAAAAACTGATTGCGCTGGATCATGATGCCAAACGTTTATTGCGTGTTTCTGAAAATTTAGAACGTCTTGCCTTAAATGACAACAATGTCGAGATTATTACCGCTGATGCCACCACTTGGCAGACACCAGAACCCGTCGATTGTATCGTGCTGGATGCGCCTTGTTCTGCAACAGGTGTGATTCGTCGCCACCCCGATATTCGTCTGTTAAGACAATCAACCGATATCGCACAAACGGTTGAATTACAAAAACAGATTCTTCAACAAATGTGGCAACAACTCAAAGTTGGTGGAACGCTGTTGTATATCACCTGCTCCATTCTAAAAGCTGAGAATGAACAGCAAATGGCGACATTCTTCGCTGCACATGCCAATGCCGAAGAAATTAAAATCAATGCGGATTGGGGTATTGAACAGACTTATGGTCGTCAATTATTACCGTCTGCTCACTCTGGCGATGGTTTCTATTATTGCCGAATTAAAAAATTGGCATAATCAAAATAAAAAAGCAGGCTTTAAAGCCTGCTTTTTTGAATCTATTTTAAAGCGTATGATGATCTTTAACTTCTTCTAAAACATCATCTAACTCTTCTGGATGTTTCATTAAGTGCAGAATCGACAAAGCGAGTCCACCCCATAAAAACACCATTGAAATGATCATCATCACGATTGCTGAAGTATTCATAACTGCGTTCCTAGCGATCTTTCATTTTGCTGAGTATAACTGCAACGACAGCACAGAAAATCACACTGCCCCACCCAAAGATACCTTGCAAGCTCATGCTATACGTATCGTAACCATTTTTGACCAAGTTAAACACAGTCATGCTCAATGTGGTTAATAAGATCAAAGAGGTGATCACAGTTAAAGTGAAATCCCAACCTTTACCCAATTGAATCGTCGAAATACGGTTCACATGATCACGAAGTTCGATTAAAGCTGAACGCTTAAACCAAGCCACACTGATGATGGATAATAATGCACCACCAATAATCCCGATGTTATTGATAAAGTGATCCACAATATCAACCAGTTTAATCGCATTTACGCTTGAAAATAAGATAACTGAAACGAGTGCGCTACCACCACCGATGATGGTTACTGCTTTCTTGCGGCTCCATTTTAACTTATCTTGCATGGCTGCAATCGGTACTTCCAAGATACTGACCATGGAAGAAATACCAGCGACAAAAAGCGAAGAGAAGAACAATAGACCAAATAAATCTGCACCTGCACCCAAGCTTGAAATGATTTTTGGAAAGGCAATAAATGCCAGACCAATACCACCACTGACGACATCTTGTACTTCTTTACCCGCGGTATGAGCCATAAAACCCAATGCTGCAAAAATACCAATACCGGCCAAGATCTCAGTTGAAGCATTGGCAAAACCAACGATCAACCCCGAACCTGTTAAATTGGTTTTCGGCTTTAAGTAAGAGGAGTATGTCACCATGATCCCGAAGCCAACAGATAATGAGAAGAAAGTGTGCCCATAAGCAGCTAACCACACTTTATAGTCCATCATCGCAGACCAGTTCGGCGTGAAGAATGCATTTAAGCCTTCAGCCGCACCAGGTAAACGTAATGATTGAATTACCAGAACTGTGAACAGGACGAATAACAAAGGCATGAAAATCTTATTTGATAATTCAACACCTTTTTTAACACCACCATACAAAATCACTAAGGTCAGTGCCCAAATCCCAACAATTGGCCAAAATAAATGGCTGACAAACTGCAAATCAAAGCCAGTTGCTTTCGAGGTCTGTAAGTACGTATTAAAGAAGAAACTTTCTGGGTCACTGCCCCACGCCTGACCAATCGAGAAATACACATAACTTCCCGCCCACGTCAGTACGCTGGCATAGTACAAACCAATAATGATACAGACACAGACTTGCCACCAACCTAGTGTTTCACCACCTTTAAATAAAGCACGATATGCTTTAGGGGGTGAGCCTGTACTACGATGTCCAGTCGCATAATCTAAAAATAAAAGAGGTAAACCAGCCGTAATTAGTGCGAGTAAATACGGAATAAGAAACGCACCACCACCATTTTCGTAGGCAACATAAGGAAAGCGCCAAATATTACCTAAACCTACAGCCGAACCAACGGCTGCAATAATAAAACCAGATCGTGATGTCCAGTTTTCACGAGAATCTGCCATATGACACCTAAATATATACCGCTGGCATTTTTCATACTGCGTTAGGTTTTATTATCCAACAGACATGAAAAGTGCCATAAAAAATATTGTTTTGCTTGCATGAAATTCCAACCTTGTGGGCCTCTCATTTTCATGAACAAACAAGCAAAAACCAAACCATCTTCCTTAAAGATTGGATTTTGTTTTTCTGCTTTTTAATAGCCGAACAATACCTGTTTTTATTTCTTTTTACTGTAATTTCTGTCTGAAAAATTATGTTTTTTAAATAACTGATTATTTTTTAACTGAATGAAATTTTGACCTTACAGTCAATTTATAAAATGAAGTATACAACCTAATCAAGCGAAGCCAGAACTCCGCTTGAACTTCTATTTTATTGTTTAATTGCGAGCAAGCGTTCTTCTTGCATATCACGAATCGCTGAGTGAATTCCTTCGCGACCTAAGCCTGAGTCTTTCACACCGCCATACGGCATGTTATCGACACGGAATGTAGGCACATCATTAATGATGACTCCACCAACATGCAAATGATCCCATGCATACAGCATTTTATTCAGATTTTGCGTATATACCCCTGCCTGTAAACCAAAACGACTTTGATTAATTGTATTAATACCCTGCTCAAACTCTTTAAATTTTTCTAAAATGGCAACAGGGCCAAATGCTTCATCCTTATAGATTTCTAGTTTGGCATCAACATTCTCCAGTAAAGTCGGTTCAAATAATACGCCTTGTAAATGCCCTCCCGTCAGAACCTTTGCCCCTTTTTTCTCGGCTTTATCAACCCATTTTTTCAGGCGAACAGCTTCAGCTTCCTTAATCATCGGACCTACCAATGTGGTATTGAGCTTTGGATCATCTACTTTAATTTTTTTCAGTTTCGCAATCAGTTTCTTTTTCACTTCCACATAAAGATCAGCATGTACTAAAATCCGCTGCACACTGATACAAACTTGCCCTGCATGCCCATAAGCGGCACTGATCAAACGATCAATCAGCGCCTCATCAATCACGGTATCTGCATCGATCAGAACCGCAGCGTTGCCACCCAGTTCCAAAGTAACTTTCTTGCGCCCTGCACGCGCTTTCATGTCCCAACCAACCTGATCTGATCCCGTAAAGCTGAGTAATTTAAAACGATCATCTGTTACCAAAATATCCGCTGCTTGGCGATCACAAGGCAACACTGACCATGAGCCTTTTGGTAAATCAGTTTCCGCCAAAACCTTGGCAATCATTAATGCACTGATCGGTGTCAAACTCGCAGGCTTCAATACAAATGGACAACCTGCTGCAATTGCAGGTGCGATCTTGTGTGCAACCAGATTTAAAGGGAAATTAAATGGGCTAATCAGCGAAACTGCACCAATTGGCACATGCTTAACCATACCTCGAAAACGAGCAGCCGCAGGCGTTACTGCCAAAGGCAACATTCGACCATCATCAAGTTGTGTGACCGCATCTGCAGCCAATTGGAACGTATTTATCAGACGTTCCACTTCGGCACTTGCGGCACCTCGCGGCTTACCCCCCTCAATAATCAATATTTCTGTCAATTCTTCACGTAATTCATTAAAACGTTTAACACAATGTAATAGAACTTTTTGTTTTTCAAATGGCTTAAGCGTCGCCATATCTACCTCAGCTTTGACTGATGCAGAAATTGCTTTTTCCAACACTTTTTCATCTGCTAACGCAACTCGAGCATAGACCATATTACTATATTTATCATGAACTTCTAACCATTCACCTGTCGTTACTGCTTTCCCTGCAACATACAACGGATAATCCACAACATTTTGTACATCAGTCATTATTCTTCATACCATAATTAAAATTTAAAATTAGACTACTGTATATTTTCAAATATCACTATATGATTCGCCCAATCACTGATGAATTCACAACAATTCATTACGGTTTTTGATATGAATTAGGACAATCGAATGAAAATATTAAAAATATCAATCTTAGCTTTAGGGACAAGTCTGTGTGGTCTAGCACAAGCAGATATGATTGGTGTAAAAGGCGATCTCAGCTACTGGAATTACAACGGTGAAGCCAATATAGCTGCACAAACATCTGCACCAGATCAAGACCTTGATCGTAAGGGATCTGCACAGGTTTCGCTTGCATTTGAGCACCCAATTCCACTCATTCCAAATGCAAAAATTCGCTATGTGAATTTAAAATCACAAACTGAAAATGAAGTTGCAGGTCAGCCAGTTTATGACTTGAACATAGACCATACCGATTTCATTTTATATTATGAAATCTTGGATACTATCGTAAATACAGATATTGGTTTAGGCGCAACCAGTTTAAATGGTGATGTTAAAACACTCGGTTTAAGCAAAACGGATATCGATAAAACTGTTCCTGTGATCTATGGATCAGCAGGGGTAAAATTACCATTTACAGGCTTGAGTGCTAAAGCTGAATTGTTATATAGCAACATCAATGATACCAAAATTACTGACGCACAAGCCGAATTACAATACAACTTTATCGACAATCTACTGGTCGATGTTGGCTTGACAGCTGGCTACCGTATCTTAGACATTAAATTAGATGACTACGAAAAAAACGATCTTAAATTTAATTTTAAAGGTCCTTATATCGGTTTAGATGTTCATTTCTAAATCCTAATAAGCTGAGAAACGGAATCTATGGATTCCGTTTTTTATCGCTTATCATTTCATCATTCCCGATTGATGTACGCCAAAACCTACAACAATCTCAGCGATTGGCGAATATCCCATTCTAAAGTTTTCACATATCATATAAATCATAGAGAGACAGGAAGTCTCATTGAAAATAACAAGATACGCAGGAAGCGGTCGTTCATAAGGAATATAAACGACAAGAAGCTGAATACTAAGAAGCCCCGTCAGGATGATGGGGCTTCTTTTTATTTATCATTTTATGCGTGATTTAAAGAGTTTTTAGATAGACAACCACTTCGTCATGCTCTGCCATTTCTGCAAGCTGCAGCGCAGTATATTCGCCTTTATAAGCAACATTTGCTCCTTTACTCACTAGTAGTTTCACCACAGCTAAATAATCATTCTCGGCAGCAGCTTGAAGCGCGCTATAACCTTCATCATCGGTCTGGTTTGGATCTATTCCCGCTAACAATAATTGCTCGACTTGTTCCACATCACCAAGGGATGCCCAATACACTAGCTCAGGGAGATGCAGTTCTTCATCATCTTCAGGCAGTGGAGAAAAAGAGTTGAGTTTCATAATCATTTTCCTAAAACTATAAATTGACTCAATTTAACTCATAGTAAATGATTTTTCAGTAGAGGTATCATATATAAAAATCTCTTTGAAATTATGTTCAATATTTAAAGCTCTAACTTTTTCTTCTAAAATATTCCATTCTTTTGAAAAATAGCCTATATCTAACTCGCAACAAATAACTAAAATTGTGTTTTCTGGATAATTTTTACTCATTTTCTTATGGATTCTTAGAGCAATTAAATCTACAAAATGTTCAATAAAACTAGGATTATCACAGCTAATACATTCTGTATTTATATCCTTACCAATCTTCTTAACTCCATCAGCTGCATAACAATACCCCTGCTTATTTAATAATTCTCTTACCAAATATTCTTTAGGGTGTACAGCACAAGTTACTTCTAGGAAATAACTTTCCTCCATTACTTTAATTTCAGCATCAAAACATGCTGTACGTGATGTCCAACATACTTGAATATAATTTCCTAATCTATATTTAGTTCTTACATATACTGAAATTGGAAGAATTTCTTCTATTAATTCTTTTATATTACGAGGTCTTTTGCTTAACTCATAACCATCTTGGAAAAATTCAGCCTCATCTTTTCAATCTAATTGTTTCATAGAATTTGAATAATAATTTTAATAAAAGAGCAGTATATAAAACTCTTTGCCATAAAAAACACCCCTAACCATTAGGTTAGGGGTGTTTAGATTTAAAAGCTGGCGATGACTTACTCTCACATGGCAAGTGCCACACTACCATCAGCGCTAAGAGGTTTCACTTCTGAGTTCGGGAAGGGATCAGGTGGTTCACTCTTGCTATTGTCGCCAGCAAACTGTTGTGGTG
>NZ_NHRQ01000039.1:0-8456 GCF_002165335.1 Acinetobacter sp. WCHA29 | reverse complement strand
TTTTTTTTACCTTTCTCAATTTCAGATAAATAAGAATTTGATATTCCCAATTGAGTAGATAAATCTGTTTGAGATATGCCGTGATACTTGCGTATAGCAACTAAGGCATCATTAATCATCGTTTGAGTCCCATTGATTGTCTTTTTTAAAGAGAACCATCTAAACAGAGTTCGAAGGGTCATCAAAATCATCGCCACCTAGTACTTTCACGATAACTCGTGCAAGGTAAGTTAACAATTTAATCAAGCCCCACAAGAACTTACGACTAAAAATTTTTTTCTTAATCGTTTGCCATTTAGATGGCATCTGAAAGCTACTGAACATCATTTTATTACTCCATAAATGAACCAAAATTGGTCCCGTTAGCATTTATGGAAATGACACTATGTTTTCAGATTTTCACCCTCTAAAAAGTGACACTTGCTCCGTTAGCAAGTGTCACTACTGTGGTTTTATCGGTCAGATCTTATCGAAAGAACCGTATCCCCCCAGAGTTTGAGGCTAAGCCTCCAAACCTTTCGGTTTAAATAAAAAAACGGGTTATAAGCATCTAGCAGTAACCCAATTAATATGAGTTATTTTTTTCACAAATACAACACTAAAATTCGCTATTTGCGAAATAAATTTGTATCTAAAAAGTAATTCGATCTATACATAAATCACATGCTCAAACTCAAAGGCTATTCAACATAAAATCTCTTATACGCAGCTATGTTCTAAAAAACCCTAAGATATACGACAACTTAAGACGCTCTTCTCCCGAACAAATATTGATCACAATGAAATATTTATTATGATCATGAGATTACTTTTAATTTCATGGAAATAGTTATGTCAAAAAATGGCAAACAAACGTCAAAAAATGTTGGTTCATTAGCATCTGAGGTATTACGTGATCCTTCATCTTCAGCAATTCAAAAACAGTTAGCTGCTTCAGCCTTATCTCAAGCAAATTCGGATAAGCAAACAGGTAGTACAATGGAAACAAAAGCATCTAATGTCTTACAGAGTGATAAATATAGCGATACCACGAAAACCCTAGCAGCATCAGTACTTGCACAGTCCAACAAGGAAAGATAATTTCAAGGTTAAGAAGCTAGTCTAATGGGCTAGCTTTTTTACTTTCTGAATTTCAAATTTTCGTTTAACACGCCCCTATTAACATATATTCGCATTTCTATTATCAGCTTATGAATGAAGAAAAAGACCCTGAAATTAAATATTTATCAAATGATGAAGACCTATTCCATGTTGAGAAAAAAATTTACCTCCCGACATTCATATTCCAAGAGTTTTTCGTTTTCCTATGCATATTGTCCTGACAATTTCCGCAAAGCATCAGCCCTGCAAAAAGCTGTACGTTGTCTCTTGAATCACAGAAAGCACATGGTTTAGAAAGTTGAATAATATTACTCATGATTTTTTCCTTTCAGATAGCTAGCCTTAGCATGAATTTTTCCTTTAGCCTGCATTCCTCGAATCTCATATTTCTCTGTTTGTAGCTTCATAAGAATGCCTATTTGAAACATGTATATTTCCCCCAAATCTCCTAATAAATTTTCATTCAAAGAATTAGCTTGGGTAAATTGATCCAATGACCGATTAATATCTTTTTCAAAATCATTCACAAGTGTTTCAATCCGACTGACTTGTCGCTCAATGCTGGCCATCTGTAAATTACTGGTCAGAAGATCCCGCAGATAAGTCCCTAATTTATCGCCCTTCAACTGAGCCAAACGCTCATATTCTTGTGCAACCTGATTGTCTAATCTGACGGCAACGGTTCGAGTACTGTTCATGAAAAACTCCTATCATTTGTTTTCAATCTAAGCACCTAATTTCTAAAAAGTAACTATCAAATATAAGTAAACACTGTGTTAAGTTTTAATGATTACAGGTTAAATAGCTAATATAAAAAGAGAAATTCACATAAAAGCGTAAACAAAGGTGATTACAATCTATCTTATTGTTTTGTAAGTAAATATTGCACTTTATTCGCAATAAAAAGTGTTTACAGCTAAGTCTATGAAAGATAACAAAAATCATGCTAAAAGCGTAAACGCTTTCCAGGCAGATGAAAAATCGCTGTATCCCTTATAGCATAAGGCTTTGGAGCTTTTATCTTTAGATGCGTGATGTGTGAACCAAAAATTGCCGGTATGTACCGGCTCCCAATCCATTTAATTGACTTAACTGACAGTAAAGATAGTGCTTGACCAAAAGAGATCCTGGCTATTGTGTTTCTAAGGGAAAAATCTATAAACGGGAACTCTAGCCTACAGATCAAAAATAAAACCCACGTTAAAACGCTCTTACATGCGATTTCAGCCACATTTTTACTTAAAACATAGAATCTACTATTGAAATGAGTAATCAGGTCAAAAAACGCAAATGAGGGCTAAATAGAGGCTATTTTTGTTCTAATCGGGATGAATAGAGCGAGTGTCTACGAGCGAAGCAACAAAATTCGCACCTCGACTCTCTGAAAAACAGCTTTTTAGGCTGTGAAGCCTAAATAAGCGTAAATCACATGCAGAAAATTGGGCCTAGATCGAGCGTAGCGAGTAAAAAAGCTTTATGAGCGAAGCGAATTCCGAGTTGCTTTTGCTTTTTCTAAAAGTCACAACAGGATGATCTAAAAAATTGCCCCAGGAATCGAGCGAAAGCGAGATTCAATAGAGTTTGAGCGTAGCGAAAACCAAGGGCAATTTTTCATTCCCAATGCTTTTAATAATTTTTAATGCTTTTAAATGCTTTTAGATCTGCTGTAAGCCTTTATTTATAGTATATACAAGGGATATACCACACCAAAAAGTCACCTATACCACACCAAAAAGTCACCTATACCACACCAAAAAGTCACCTATACCACACCAAAAAGTCACCTATTTACACCATTGATTAATGATGGTGTAATAACACCACGTATAATAAAGGTGTAGTAAATGCCTACCAGTGAATTAATAGTAAAAGATAATGCTTTAATTAATGCGAGTTATAATTTAGATACCGTAGAACAACGGTTAATTCTACTGGCTATCTTACAAGCAAGAGAAACAAAAACAGGGATTGATGCAAACACTAGGCTACGGATCCATGCCAGTGACTATATGAGCAGATTTAATGTTAGTAAGCATGCCGCCTACAAAGCCCTAAAAACAGCAGTTACTAACCTTTTTGGTAGACAGTTTAGCTACCAAACAATTGATGAAAAAACAGGAAAATCAAAGAAAGTAATTTCTCGATGGGTTCAAAATATTTCTTATATTGATGATGCAGCAACCTTAGAGGTTACTTTTACAATGGATGTAGTCCCTTTAATTACACGTTTAGAAAAACAATTTACAAGTTATCAGTTAAAACAAGTTACCCAATTAACAGGAAAATATGCCATTCGACTCTATGAGTTGCTTATAGCATGGCGTGAAGTCGGTAACACTCCTATATTTGAAGTTTCTGACTTTCGTTCGAAGCTTGGCTTAACTTCAGATGATTACCCAAGACTAGATACATTTAAACGACGTGTACTTGAAGCAGCAGTCAAACAAATAAATGAACATACAGATATCATCGTTAAAGTTGAACAGCATAAAGAAGGTCGCTCCATTTCTGGGTTCTCTTTTAGCTTCAAACAAAAAAGAAATCAGAACAAAGCAATAGAACGTAAGAAAGATCCCAATACATTAGATATTTTTTCCAGAATAACAGATGCTCAACGCCACTTATTTGCTAACAAGCTTTCGGAATTACCTGAAATGGGGAAATACTCTCAGGGCACTGAAAGCTATCAACAGTTTGCAATAAGAATTGCTGAAATGCTTCAAGATCCTGCTAAGTTTCAAGAATTACATCCTTATCTTGAAAAAGTTGGCTATCGTTAAAATACTGATGTAACGTTACATGATTAATTATTGTCTACAAGCATACAGATTTTTACTTGGGTTACATAATGAAAGCACTATCTGTTATTGAGTTATCACAACTTTATGGGATGAATCGACAAAGTATTTATAAGCGTATAAATAAAGGAGATTTATCAAAAAATAGTGATGGGAAAATAGATTTATCTGAAGCCATAAGAGTATTTGGCGAACCATCTAATAAAAATAATAATGTAACCCCGTTACAGTCTACTGCGGTACAAAAAGAGACAGAAGTAGACATGCTAAAACAGCAGGTAGACATACTAAAAAAACAGCTAGAACTTGCACATGAGCGAGAAGTTTTCCAACGAGAACAGCTAGAAGCAAAAGACAATCAAATAGAAGCTATACAACGACTGCTAGAAGCCCCAAAAACCAATATAACTACGTTTACCGATCAGAAATCTAGCCAAGATATAGCAACGGATCCTCGGCCAGAAACTGAGCCGAAACATGACGGATTGACTACTCCGGTCGAAACAGAAAATAAGCGCATTCCAGTGCCGGAGCAGGTTGAACCGGAGCAGCCGAAAAGAGGATGGTTAAGCCGGTTTTTCTTGCCGAATGGCTAAGAGGCTTGTTTAGGTATGCTAATCAAAGTTGTGAAACATTGATTAAAGAATAGGCGTGGAACGTGAAAAATCACAAAGAAACCATGACAGTGCGCTGAACCCCGTCATGGTTTCGGATAAGATATTGATACTTATAGGAAAATTTCAAGCATTACGTATAACGTGCATTATGTTAATTTTAGGAAATCTTAAAGAATGCATAAGTTTAAAATTATCGCTATGGTAATTTTAGTTTTTATAACCGTATTTAAAGAAAAAGCCGAATAACTTCCAAAAGTTATTCGGCTTTTTCTTTTTTACATTAAAAAAATTGCATGACTGCTTATAATATGTTCAAATAATGATGGTGCCAATTTGGCACCATCACATAAAAGATGTATAATCCATTCATCTTAGCGTGTCGCTGTTTTATGACAGTCCAACGCCGATGAAAAACTGTTATTTCATTCGAATCACTGTGATGTAACCGTTTCAGTCTTAAACAAGGTAAATATTTAATTCAATTAGGAGTTCAAAAGTGATCAATACCAAATTGCATGACAATTCGAGAGAAAGAATTTCAGCAAGAGTTAGCCATGAGATTTATGCAGTTATATCCAAAGCTGCTGAAGTCACAGGGCAAACAATAAATAGTTTTATGGTTCAATCAGCGCTTCAACAGGCACAAGATACTATTGATAAACACAATATGCAGTGGATCAATGTGACTGAAGATCAGGCTGGTTGGTTACAAGCAAAATTAGAAGAGCCAGCAATCGTCAATCCTTATTTACAGGATGCTCTTCGTCTATATGAGGAAACAGCCAACAATGTCAGTAACATTAGCAATTCCATACGCCGATATGGCAAAACAGGAGATCAATGACTTTCGCGAGAAATTTGATTGTGGGGAACCATCACTAAATGAATATTTAGTAAATACGATGGGGCAACATAATAAGAAAGGGATTACACCCTCGTTTCTACTTCCGTCAACAGATCCTTTACACCCGTTAATTGGGTATTACTCTCTAACACATGGACAACTTGACTGTTCTGGTTTAACAGAAAGTACAAAAAAGAAGTTAAAGCTTCCCAATGTTGTTCCAATCCTGCGTTTATCACGACTGGCGATTGATAAGAATTTTGCTAAACAGGGGTTCGGTAAAATTCTAATGGCCGAAGTTTTCTATCGCGCTCAGATATCCAAACAGAATGGTGGTTGTGTTTTTATCGTTGTAGATGCTCTACACGAAGAAGCCAAAAAATACTATGAAGCATATGGCTTTGAATCTATGGTTGATAACCCATTACAGTTATACCTAAAAGTATAAGTTAGATTTGAGCATTCTCTGCTAATCCCAAATTAGCAGAGAATCTTAATAGTCTGCTATAAAAAATTAGGCAGGCATAAAGGCAGGATTAAAAAAGTAAATAATTAGGAAGATAGCAAAAGATCCTCCTGCAATTATTTTAACTCTATTTTCTTCCAATTTAGCCCTTATATCCAAACTAACAAATCCCGGCAAAGTGGCTATTAAAATTGCTAATGATAGCGATACAATTGTTCTCTGAATAAACTGTTGCCATGCAGTTGGTGTCGGAAAAACAAACGCCAAAATAAAAACAATAATAAAACCTACAATACCTACAATGATGAGAACTATATCTTTTAAAGGAAGATCAAGTTCATCTTTAGCATTTTTCACATCAAATCCATGAGTACTTAATTCATTTTTAATGAATTTTTCTTTCAAACTATCACTACCATGACTTGAATACTTCACAACGACTCTTTGAGTATTGGTAAGTGTTTTCGTAGAAAGTACATCCTTCAACTCCATCCCTGAATACTTCAGAAGCAAATCTTTCAAAAGGATGGTGTGAAATACATAGGTTTCTAGAATTGAAAAACAATCATCAGCAAAGCTACTAATTTTAAAACCTCGTAAGTACCTTTTTTCAGCAAGAATATCGTGAGAATATTTTTCAGGTAGACCAAAATATTTAGATGAGACAGACATATAGTCAGAAACATCTAACATCGTTAAACTATCTTCAGCTTTTTTTTCACATACATCCCTAAGCTTATCCATATAAATAGACTTCAGCTCTGAATGCTCTTCTTCAAATTTAGAGTACGAATTATTTTGCACTTTTATTCGCATTAATAGCCATTAACAACAGTGCATTGACGTCTGAATTATCAATACTATCAAGACATAAAACTGTAAATTTATGATCAGGAAAATGTTTATGTAGAAGGCTATTTGCTTGAGCCCTATTTAATGGCTTCTCTGACTCAAGTTTCTTAGCGAAATTCAACCATTCGTTATCTGAAATTTCAGGCGTTACAGAAAGGATTGAAAAATATTCACGTACTTTTCTTTTGAAATTATCAAGACTCATTATTACTTCCCACTCTGGATTGCTAACTGCAACAATAAATTTAAATCAGTATTGTCAACGCCCATACGAGCATGAGTACCAATACTTCGGCAATAGCTACCAACTATTCGTGTCCATTCCGTAAGTGTAGGTTGTCTACCTTGCTGATTAACAATTCTTAAAACATCAGCTCTAATTTGTGAAATTTGAAAATCTGTAGGCTCTGTATAGGACAGACCAAACTTCATTTGTAAGCGATGAGCAAAATCTCTATTGGACATTCTTCACCCAATTCTAATGAATAAAAATTATTTTTAATTTTACAGTGAAATGGTTTTTTTCTTAAGTAATTACTTAAAATCATTCAATAAATAATATACTGACTGAATAGCTACTAGAATTCTAGACACATAAACCATCTCTTATTTAGCTTATTGGTGCAAAGATTGCCTATACAGTTAAATCTATCGCTTTAATATAGTTCATATAATTAAGTTTCCCCCCTAATGTATTAGCATTTTGTACCTCTCTTATATTTTTAAGAGATCGTATTTCTTTGGATAATTTATTACTAGGCCGCAAGCCATCTTTACTTACAGCTATTCCATTGATAAATCTTAATTTTTCACTGAAAAATCTAACTTTATCAGGGTTTATACTATGATTATATCTATTGACTATTTCAGTCACTTTATTTTTGAAACTGTCATTTACAGCAACCCCTGTAAATGAAATATCATCTACATAAATTGTCATTTTTATTTTACGACTAGCAGCTAGTTTATTTAACTCATCAAACATCGGCTTATTAGCCCAAAATGCTAGCATTAAGCTTAATGGACTCCCTGTTGGGATATGGTTATTCACAGTGCATATATCTGCCATGAAATCTGCCACATCTCTTGGGTACTGCAAAAAATAACCAAAAAATTGTTGTACTCTGATACGAGATGTTGAGGGGAAAAAGTTCTCTATATCTATATTTAATGTCGAGCCATGACAATTCACATGTGCTTTAGCATTAAGTACACAAGAAGACTTTTTCTTTGAAAATAAATAATCTGGCGCTGGAATTTCACTAAGTAATATATGAATCTTTCTATGTATCGGCTTTAAAATAAAATTAGGTTCTTCAATATTACGGGTTTTCTTTTTTCCATTTTTTTCAATGGTTTTTGGTGCAAATCGATAAAACTCTTGAACATTCTTAGATATTTCTTTCAGGAGAGATCGCTCTTCTTTCAATACGAAAGCTAAATATTTTTTACTTTTTATGTTGAAAAGTTTTCTCTCCTCGAGAGAAAACTTTTCAACATAGTTTAAAGGAGCATAGCTAAGATTTGTCATTATCAGATAACCATTCCATAAGACGAACAATTTTTTTAGCAGAAGCTAGCCTGAATTTAGTTGCTACTGATAAAGGTTGACCGTCATCTAGTTTTTCTGAAAAAAATAAAAGAGAAGATAGAGGCATATCGAACTGTTTAGAATACTTTTCAAGAATTTCTAAACTAGGTTTTTTTTTACCTTTCTCAATTTCAGATAAATAAGAATTTGATATTCCCAATTGAGTAGATAAATCTGTTTGAGATAT
>NZ_NHRQ01000038.1:0-8518 GCF_002165335.1 Acinetobacter sp. WCHA29 | reverse complement strand
GCGTCATCTCATTGAAAACTATTTCTGTAAGTTAAAAGAATTTAAACGTATAGCGATGCGTAGTTGTAAAACAGATACGAGTTTTGAAGCCATGATTCAATTGTGCGCGAGTTTAATTAACTCTCGGTAATTCTCAACAAACCCTAATAAAGACTCGACTAAAAGCTATCTTATCAACGCCTATAGAGTTCTATTAACTCGGGCTCGACAAGGTATGGTTATTTTTATTCCGGCTGTAGATGGAAGAGACCCTACAAGACCTCAAAAGCACTATGACTCAATCTATAACTATCTCATTTCTTGTGGACTAGACATACTATAAAAAGACGTATTGATTTCGCTTGCAATGTCTCGTGCAAGCGCAACTCATACACTAGTTGATATTGATGTGATCAGGCGATTAGTTTTCTGGGCACCTTCACTGGCATATCTAATAGCTGCTGTGCAAAAGCCTTACCTTGCGGATCAATCCGCAAACTGGCAATCCCGCCGCCACCCAATGCATTTTCCAACATAAAATTCAGTGCATTCATGGCTGGCAATTCATAACGAATCACTTTTGATTTTTCAGGATCAAGTACATGCTGCATATAGTCTGCAACATTGGCTTCTGTCAGTGCTGCCCGAATCCAAGGTAGATATTCTGCTTTACGGGCAATCACCCCAATATTGCTATGATTACCCTTGTCGCCACTGCGCGCATGTGCCACTTCAATTAACGGCACTTCAATTTCATCACCTTGATAGCTCGCCACTTCACCCACTGAATGCAGGTTAATATCTTGTGGAGCTAAACCTGTTGGAATCTGAACTGGATGACGTTGCCCTGCAAAATCCACCTCAACCTTGATTTGATCTTTATCAATTAAGAAAGAGAAAAGCTTCACCACTGCCGAAGCTTTAGGACGACCACCAACAATCCCCGCTAATGCAGGTGCCATACCTGTAGATGCCTGTGCAATTTCCGAAGCAAAGAACATACAGGCTTCTTTAAACATGTGTTTCACAGCAATCTTGACGACCACTTCACGGCTATCTTTCACTCTGGCATGCGAACCATAGGTACTTTCGATACCCAGAATCTCCACCGATTTTTCACTAAATGGCGGAACTGAACGTAAAGCTAATACACGTTCGCATTTATTTAGAATCGCATCGGCAATAGTTTGCGCTTTTTCAGGAGCTTCACGACCTGCGATTAAGAAACTGACTAAAACACGATAACCATCCGCATAGGTAGCACTGACTTTATATTGCTGCGTTGGTTCACGACCTGTTGCACCTGTAACTTTTACTCGATCTTCACCGATTTGCTCTAAATGAACTTGGCTAAAATCAGCCGTCACATCAGGAAGTAAATAAGCTTGAGGATTACCAATCTCATAAACAATTTGTTCTGCGACTGTTGCTGTTGAAACCAAGCCACCTGTGCCTTGTGGTTTAGTCACAATAAAGGAAGCATCGGCACTGACTTCTACAATTGGAAAGCCCATATTGTCAAAGCCTTGTACTAAACGCCAATCGGTAAAATTACCCCCTGTACATTGGGCACCACATTCAATCACATGTCCTGCCAATGAACCCTGTGCCAACTTGTCATAATCATCCAGTGACCATTGATATTCATGCAGTAATGGTGCAAGTACCACAGCCGAATCGACCACCCGACCTGTAATCACAATATCCGCACCTAAATCCAAGGCATCACGGATCGCAACCGCCCCTAAATAGGCATTACTGCTGGCTACATGATGTGGTAAAGCATCACCATTAAACATTCCCTGAACATTTTGTTTCAGTAACTCAGCATGTTTGGGTAATACATCATCTCCAAGTACCACAGCAACTTTTAAATCCAAGCCTTTTTCATCAATTATTTTTTGTAAGGCATCACGACAAGCTAAAGGATTAACACCGCCAGCATTACTAATGACTTTGATTTTTTTCTCAGCAATTTTATTAATCAGTGGCGACATAACTCGGCTAACAAAATCCAAGGCATAACCATGATTTGGATCAGTCATCATTGCCTTTGCCATGATCGACATGGTAATTTCTGACAAATAATCAAACACTAAATAATCAATATCACTTAAATGTACCAACTGAAAAGCGGCTGTGTTGGTATCCCCCCAAAAGCCGGATGCACACCCAATTTTGATTACCTTCTGATCATCCTGCTTGACGCTTGCCATGAGTTTTCTCATTATTATTTCTAAGTTGCTCCAACATTACCAAGCAAGTGCTTGGTTTGTAAAGTGCATAATGATATGCTTTATTGGAAAAAACAGACAAATTCAAGCAAATGCTTGTTATAAAAAGATAAGACAATTCATGAAATGAATTTTGTTACAATGCTCACTAGATTTAATAGGATAGACGGACTGGCATGATCGCAACTTCAATTGAGCAAATACCTAAAATTGTATGTTTTGACGATAGCCCTCGTGGACGTTTGCTGCTTGGCGCTGCTTATCTATTTTATAAACAAGGTTATGACAAAACCACAGTTCGCCAATTGGGTGAATTTATTGGTATCCAGTCAGGTAGTCTTTTCCATCATTTCAAAAGTAAAGATGAAATTTTAGCGACTGTCATGGAACAAACCATTATTTATAACTTTGCACGGCTTAAGGAAGCGGCTGAACGTTCAAATGAGCCAGAACAACAATTACGTGATTTAATCAAAGCTGAACTGATTTCGATTACTGGGGATACAGGTGCAGCAATGGCCGTACTCGTTCATGAATGGTTTGCCCTCTCAAAAGAGAAACAAGACTATCTTTTAAAAATGCGTAATGAATATGAACAAGTTTGGCTGAATGTGATTGAAAAATTACGTGATCAAGGCAAAGTTAAACATGATGCATTTATTTGGCGTCGATTGATTGGTGGTTCTATTTCTTGGTCGGTCACGTGGTATAACCCAGATGGTAAAGTCAAAGTGGATGAGCTGACTGAAATGGTTTGGGAAATGGCTTTAAAATAAGTAAGATATGAGACGACATAACTTAACGTTCTACCCAATCATGGTATTTCTATTGTAAAAATTCTTTGTTAATCTGCAAGCAATATAACAGCAGAATAATAATGCCATGAATCCAGTCCAACATGCCAATATTTCAGTAAAACGTCGTGGGGGCGAGCTCGAAGATTATATTGATATTCATGCTTTGATTGACAGCACCAAAATGCTTTGTACCGATAACCGCCACCGTATCTTGCATACTTTTTGGGGGGTTCAAGAAGTAGTCATTCCGATTTTTGGACATCATTTCGAAAATAGTGCGGGTAAAAGTATCGAGGTCAAAGACCTGTGCGAAAAAGATCATTTACTGGTGGATTTCCACCATCGTTTTATTCCAACCATTGGCGATTTTGTTGCAGCCATGCAGGATATTCCCACTGATGGGCTGGCGACACGTTTAGAAAAATTCCACTCAGATGTGATTGATGACCCAAAGCTATCAGCAACATTACTCTCTCCATTATCAGTGACAGGACAACTAAAATCTTTACTGATCACTCACAATAGTTGGTTTATCAATACCATTCTTCCCATGATGGGAAAAGGCGAAGCTAAATTTATTGATTTTGATATTAGTCCAGACTTCTTTTTCAATCCAATGCGTTTTGAACTCTGGATGGACAATGGAATGGCCGTCCCGCCAAGTGCAGCCAAACTGCAAGACTTAAAAATGAAAATCGCTTAATTTTAAGGGGAAATAAAAATGAGCAATATCCAATACGTGATTCGTCAAAATGACTTTGCATATAATGATGAATGGCATCTGACCAATTGTGTTTCAACTGGGGCGATCAAGCAGATTTATACAGATAAAGCTGAAGCTGAAAAGGCATACAAATCACTAGTCGTCGAAGGCTTATACTATGATGAACTATGTAACTATGACATTGGCAATGGTGAAGTAGATGATGAAATCTACGAAAAACTTGAAGCTTTAATTTTAGAAAAAACAGGAAAAACTTTTAATATAGATGATGGTGAAATTCCTAAATTGAATGAAGATGATGCTTTTGAATTTGCTAAAATCTCAGGTATTGTCTGGTACCAATTATTGGAAGTTGATGCATCACAGCCCTGCTATGTACTCTGGATCAACTCTGAAGAAGACTATTTTAGTGGCTATGAAACTGGCAGCATTATTTCTAGCCAAGATGAAAATTTTAGTGATGTGTCGTGGGAAGCCAATATTTATGCGATGGACTATGCGTTTGAAGCTTTAATGGAAAAACCACTTGCGGAGTTAAGCGATAGTCCGCTGTTATTCAAACAATTTATCGAACAAACTCCAGATATTCGTTACGATGCTGAAAAAGACAGTATCGAAGGTATTGCCTTAGATAATATAAAATTTATCGATATAAAAACTTTGAACTCATTTTTGAAACAACCTATATTTGAAATCCGTCAAATCTCTTTAGAAGAATTAGCTGAACTAGAATAAATTTGAAAATAAAAAGTGCGGAAATTAACCGCGCTTTTTATTCGTCATGAAAGTATTAATAGCCTAGCTGCTTACTAATCAAATCTTTCATGATTTCTTCAGCACCACCACCAATCATATTCACTTTGACTTCACGATAAATTCGTTCGGATTTCGTTCCACGCATAAAACCCATTCCACCCAAAGTTTGCACAGCCGCATCCGCAGAAAATTGCATCGTACGAGTCGCTACATTTTTTGACATCGAAATTTGTGCAATGAGGTCTGCTCCTTGAAGCTCTTTTTGTCCCATTCGATAAGCTGTATCTTCTAATAACGCTCGTGTTGTAGTCAATTGTGTTGCCATATCTACAAGTTTGTGGCGAACCACCTGATGATCCACCAAGCGCTTTCCAAAAGTTTGACGCTGTTTTGCCCAATCTAAGGCTTCCTCATAACAGACCAAGGCATAACCATATGCCATCGCAGCTAGCCAAAAACGCTCCATATTAAAGTTATTCATAATGACTTTAAAACCAGCATTTTCCTCGCCTAACAAATGACTAACTGGGACTTGGACATTGTCAAAATGCAAATGCGCAGTGTCTGATGCCCACCAACCCATTTTCTTTAATGATGATTTGGTTATTCCCTTGCTATGCGCATCGACCAATAACATGGAAATCCCTTTGGCACCTTGGGCATTTAGATCAGTTTTGACCGCAACCGTATAATAATCTGCTCGCATCCCTGATGTGATAAAGGTCTTTTCACCATTCAAAATAAAATGATCTCCTTCTCGAATTGCTTTGGTTTTAATTGCAGCGACATCAGAACCGCCACTAGGCTCTGTAATTGCCAAGGCTGATATTTTTTCACCTGCAATAATCTGTGGCATAACTTCATTACGAATCTCAGGTCGAGCAAAATGATGAATGGGTGGTGTTCCAATGCTATGGATCATAAGCGAAATATGCACACCACCAGATCCAGCTTTTGCCATCTCAATTGCTGCCAACATCACGTAGAAGGCATCTGCATCGGGAATGCCACCATGTTCAGCATCATAGCCAAGACCCATTAAACCGACACTTGCAGCCTTTTGATAAAGTTCTCGTGGAAATATTCCTGCCTCATCCCATTCATTCACATAAGGTGAAATTTCTTTTTCTACAAAACGTTTGACACTGTCTGCAAAGGCCCGATGTTCAGATGTGTAATAAATCGGGTTAAGTGATAAACCATCCATGTCTTTTTCCTAAATTATTATTTAACGAGTTGTTCTTTTATAAATACGGCTTTAGACCAATCTCATTATGATCTAAAGCCTTAAAATTTCGCTTAATAACCGAGTTGGCGGCTGGCAAGGTCTTTCATAATTTCCTCTGCACCACCACCAATCATGTTCACTTTCACTTCACGATAGATACGTTCAGATTTTGTGCCACGCATAAAACCCATCCCTCCTAAAGTCTGAACGGCAGCATCAGCACAAAATTGCATGGTTTGTGTTGCTACATTTTTAAGCATGCAAATTTGTGCAATCAGTTCATTTCCCTGTAATTCGGGTTTTCCTAAACGGTAGGCTGTATCTTCCAATAGCGCACGAGTTGAAGTTAAACGTGTTGCCATATCTACAAACTTATGACGCACGACTTGATGATCAATTAAGCGTTTACCAAAAGTTTGTCGCTGTTTAGCCCAATCCAAAGCTTCTTCATAGCAAACCAACGCATAACCATAGCTGCTGGCTGCAAGAAAAAATCGCTCCATGTTAAAGTTATTCATAATGACAAAGAAGCCCATATTTTCGGCACCAAGTAAGTTTTTGGCTGGTACTCGCACACTATCAAAGTGCAAATGCGCGGTATCTGATGCCCACCACCCCATTTTATCTAACTTTGATTTTGTAATGCCTTCACTATGCGCATCAATCAACAGCATTGAAATACCATTAGCCCCCTTAGCATCAGGATCAGTACGTACTGCTACCGAATAATAATCTGCTCGAATACCCGATGTAATAAAGGTCTTTTCACCACTAACAATATAATCGTCATCATCTCGAACCGCTTTGGTTTTTAAAGCCGCAACATCCGAACCACCACTCGGTTCAGTAATTGCCAATGCAGAGATTTTCTCTCCTGACAAAATTTGTGGTAAAACTTCAGCCTTGACCTCTTCTTGAGCAAAATGCTGAATTGGTGGTGTTCCAATCGTATGTGAAAGCAATGATGCAGCCAAACCACCTGATGCGCACTTCGCCAACTCCACTGAGACAAGCAGAGTATAAAATGCATCCGTTCCCGCAATACCACCATAATTTTCATCAAAGCCAACACCAAGCAAGCCAATATCAGCAGCCTTTTTATAAAGTTCTCTCGGAAAGGTTTCCGCTTCATCCCATTCATTGATAAAAGGACTAATTTCCTTTTCAGTAAAGCGCCTAACACTCTCAGCAAAGGCTAAATGTTGCTCGGTGTAATATAAAGGGTTGAGTAGCATGCTTGCTTCCTAATAATTATTGATCATTGTTTTCGAGTATTTAGTGAACACTAAGGTATCAAAACCACAAAAACCAAGCAAGCGCTTGGCAAAATTTAAAATTAAAAAATTTTAGAATAATGGTATAAAGTTCAAAATTATATTTTTAGTCGACCACGAAAACCACGAGTCGCATAATAAGATTGCGCACCATTGTGATAAATAAAAACTCGTCCATAGCGATTATCACAAAAAATTGCACCACCCTATTTGCGTAGATCTTCTGGTATTTTACCCAACTCGAAGTTTTTAAATCAAAATGTTCAACCGACTGCAATTGCTTGTATTGCTCTTCTGTCAGCAATTCAACTCCCATCACTTCTGCTTCATCAACAGCATTGCTAATTGGTTTATGTTCTTTCCGTGAATTTAGTGCCTCTCGATCGTAGCAAAGACTTCTGCGACCTTTGGGTGATTCTAATGAACAATCATAAAATATGATCTCAGATGAGTCTGAATATATTGATACTATGTCAGGTTCTCCACCTGTTTCTTCCATTTGATGCAATGACCATAATTTATCTGGAACTTGTTTTAATCTTTCCTCAACCTGATATCAACTTAAGTTTAAATGTCGATCCATGTTGTTTTCAAAGCGAATTTTTAATTTTTCCAACAATAACTTCTTCTCGCTCTCAACCAATTTTTTTCCCATTATATTTACACCCCACTTTTTCAATAATCTATTATTTATATCTATGTAAATGATGAAAACTAGAATAACCACTTAATCAAATTTTCACTTAAATGATCCATTTTATAAATATTTAAATTAAAAATAGAATAAAAAATACACCTGACTTTTTAGCTATTATAGAAATTTGAGTTCAGATTTTTTAGATATATATTTGATTTATTTAAACTTAATTATTTTATAGTTCTTAGATTTAATATTAACTACGAAATAAAGTTACTAACTACTAGCCTATTTCTCCAGAGATACTCGAATTTTGCCAAAGTAGCGACAAAAATTGCTTCTCCACCAATATGCATAATTGCCAATATCGTCATTTCATGCCAAAACCACCATATTATAATCAAACAAATAATGCACCAAAATCCATTTGCTATCACAAGAATATTGATGAGAGTAGCTGATCGCCTTCTATAATTTGCTAATATAAATGAATAACATGCATACAATAAATTAGTACAACCAATAAAAATGATGATGCTTTTTGGTAAATGATACATTTGACTTAACCATTGTGCTACAAGCAAAACTATTAAACCTGCTGAAACAGCGGCACAACAATCTACCCATAAAATATTTTTTTGAATCATCGTTATAAATAATCTAAACCTTTATAAGGATATTAGCATAAACCCTATTTTCATTTTCTTATTTCAATAAAAAACACCCCTAACCATTAGGTTAGGGGTGTTTCGTATTTAAAAGCTGGCGATGACTTACTCTCACATGGCAAGTGCCACACTACCATCAGCGCTAAGAGGTTTCACTTCTGAGTTCGGGAAGGGATCAGGTGGTTCACTCTTGCTATTGTCGCCAGCAAACTGTTGTGGTG
>NZ_NHRQ01000037.1:0-12018 GCF_002165335.1 Acinetobacter sp. WCHA29 | reverse complement strand
GTTATGTAAAATATTTAAATGTTTGATATTAAACAACTTTTAAAATATGATTTCGCATAAGCGCCATTATGTTAAATAATTAAGGATAAAAGCTTTATTACTAAATAGAACAGTTGCTTAAAGCAGTATAGAGTTAAGTTTGCATTTTAATATCAAGTTGTCTTTCAGCACCGATAATCACCATACGAATCCCATTTTCAAAAATGTCATCCGCATTCATATTTTGTAAGGTATTCACTCCTTGGAGCATGAGTGGATATATAGTTGGATCGGCTTCGAATGGTGGGTCTGATCTTATTTCTTCTTGCTGCTCCTCAAGGACCCACCCAACAATAAACCTTCCTAATGTCATAAGTAATGCAACTGCTTCAACAGGAGAAAACCCAGCATGAGATAACAGCGCAACTTGGGCCTCAATCGTGTTGAAATGTCCTTGACTGGGGCTAGTTCTTGCATGTAGACGAGCACCATCACGGTAAGCTAGTAGTGCTCGACGAAAGCTTACAGAATTAGCGAGCAACCAATCTTGCCATGTCATCCCATCGATGGGTAAAGAAACTAAATGGTGTTCATTTATAATGGTTTCCGCCATTGCTTCCATTAACAAGGATTTATTCTTGAAATGCCAATATAGAGTTGGAGATTTAATACCCAATCGTTGAGCTAGCTTGCGTGTGGTTATTGAATCTATGCCTTCTTCATTCAACATATCCAATGCGGTACGCAGGACTATTTCACGTGTCAGACGTTGAGGTGCAATATCTTTTTTACTCATAAATCTATCACTGATAGGGAGTGTGTGAGAGAATATTAATTCTATCATTGCTAGAGAAGGCATTTGTGAAGAAATCATTGAGCGTGATTTTAATCACTATATTTCTGGATGCTGTTGGGATTGGTTTAATTATGCCGATCTTGCCTGAATTATTACGGTCATTGGCTGGAGCTGAAGCAGGCGGTGTTCACTATGGTGCTTTATTAGCTGTGTATGCTCTGATGCAGTTCATTTTTGCACCTATCCTTGGAGCGTTGAGTGACCGATTTGGACGTCGACCTGTATTAATTATTTCAATTGCTGGTGCAACGGCTGATTATCTCCTAATGGCTGCTGCTCCTTCTCTATTGTGGCTATATATTGGTCGTATTTTTGCGGGAATTACAGGTGCCAACATGGCTGTTGCAACAGCTTATGTTTCAGATATTACTCCAGCCCATGAGCGTGCAAAAAGGTTTGGTCTCCTTGGAGCTGTCTTTGGTATTGGGTTTATAGCGGGTCCGGTAATAGGTGGAGTTTTGGGTGAATGGAACTTACATGCACCGTTCTTTGCTGCTGCTTTTATGAATGGGATTAATTTAATAATGACAGCAGTCTTATTAAAAGAATCAAAACACAGCAATAAAATGACTGAGAAGGTTCAGGAGCAATCAATATTAAAGAAATTATCCTATTTGATCACTCAACCTAATATGGCTCCATTGCTTGGTATCTTTTTAATTATCACATTGGTTTCACAAGTCCCCGCAACTTTATGGGTTATCTATGGGCAGGATCGTTATGGCTGGAGTATATTTATTGCAGGTGTTTCCCTTGCTAGTTATGGAATATGCCATTCTATTGCACAGGCTTTTGCTATCGCCCCTATGGTAAAGAGGTTTGGAGAGAAAAATACGTTGTTATGTGGAATAGCTTGCGATGCAATTGGTTTACTTCTTTTATCTATTGCTGTTGAAGAATGGGTGCCTTTTGCGTTGTTACCATTGTTTGCCCTTGGTGGAGTAGCCGTTCCTGCTTTGCAAGCAATGATGTCCAGAGGTATTAGTGATGAAAGACAAGGTGAATTACAAGGGCTATTAAGCAGTTTTAATAGTCTGGGGGCTATAATTGGTCCTGTATTAGTTACTAGCCTCTATTTTATGACTCAGGCATCAGCTCCTAGAATGGTATGGGCATTAGCTGCAATACTTTATGTAATCACCCTACCCTTATTGCTTAAGTATCGCCTGAATAAATATTCTGGAGTTCCATAAAATATTTAATTTATTGGTTTAAAAACTAATGGATTCTATAGTTTATCTAAAATTAACATAATACACGTTATACGAATTCCCAAGGCATGGCTTTTAGTCATGCTTTTTTTATCAAAAGACTATACCTGAATGATAGCGAGCCAAATCGCATACAATATCTATCATTAGACTTAATGCAATAATTAAATGATAGTATTATCATTAATCTAATAGAATTAAGATTAAATGATAGAAATGAATACACGTATTTATCTACGAGCTTCAACTAAAGATCAAGATGCAGAAAGGGCTTTGCAGATTCTTCAGGATCTAAACCAAAACTTGAATTTGGGTGAAACCATTGTGTACGTGGAAAACTATAGTGGTACGAAGTTAGACCGACCTGAATTGAATAAGCTACTGTCAGAAGCAAATCAAGGTGACACATTGTTAGTTGAAAGTATTGACCGCTTATCACGCCTAACCCAACGAGATTTTCAAGAGCTGAAGCGCAGGATCCAGGAGAAGGGACTTCGTTTAGTCGTAGCAGATCTTCCTACTACCTACCAAATGATTCAAACCAGTGACAGCATTACTCATTCAATCTTGGAACTCATCAACAATATGTTGATTGATCTTCTGGCAACAATGGCCCGCCTAGACAATGAGAAACGTATAGAACGTATTAAGCAGGGCCTGGCACGTTCGGGTTACAAACCAACAGGCAAGAAGGCAAATGAGGCTAAACATAAACGAATAAAAGAATTGCTAGTAGTTGGCAATATGACTAAGGAAGAAATTGCCAAAGCAGTGAATTGTGGAGTTGCAACTGTCTATCGAGTTGCTAAAGTTATCTAAAAGAGGCTTATCTCAACGCGCCCCCAATGGGGCACCGCTGCATTCAGGTTACTTCACATAAGAAATTTTATGTTAAATGATTGTTAGAAATGCCCCTTGATCGAGGCATTTTCTATAAAGAATACTAAAAACTAATTAAAGCCAACCAAGTTTCAAAACAAGGCAGTTCTCAGCAATCATATTTTTAAATTATATAACTCCCAACTGAGCTTTTGCTCCAACGATAAGGCTTTCATTTTGAGTTTCTAAGGCAAATAAACCATACATCAAAGGAGAGGCCGCTGCTCTTTCTAAAGTCTGTTCATATAGTTTATTCCAAACTTTACCCCCTAGTTTTTCATACTCGATGATTAGAGTTTTGAGGCTTTCTTCTCCAAACAAAGTTACATGCCCAGCAAAATCAATCGCTGGGTCATCTATATGGGCTGTTGACCAATCAATAACGCCTGAAACAGCTCCATCCTTTGAAGCTAGTACATGCCCAGCATATAAATCGCCATGTATAAATTGGGTGAAATCTGCCCATAGAACATCATTATCCAACCATTTTCTGTAGCGGGTTTCCAATTGCTCACTTATACCAATTTCAGATTTTACTAACTGCAAATTGTTTGCTATTTCAGGTCTTAAATCTGAAGGTTTCATAATTTTCAAATCATTTTCCCGAACTTCTTTTTCAGGAATACTATGGATTTCAAATAAGGTTTTTGCCAAAGATGTTATGTATTTCGGGCTATCTTTGTCCATATTCCAAATTATTTCATAGGTTTCAGCATCCAAATTTAAAACAGGATTATCTTTAAGTATGGGATAAGCCACTAATTCTGTAGATGAAATTCTCCAATCAGGAACCTCTACAGAAAGATGTTTTTTTACCAATTCTAAAATGCGTTTTTCTTTCTTGATTTGTTCCCTCATGCCATCACGACGAGGAATACGCAGCAACCATTGTTGCCCCTTTGTATCAAGAGCAAAAACGACCTTAAAATCAATGCCCATTTCATTGAAATTCATTTTGTCCGTAAGCAACAAGCCGTGTGCTTCAGCAAGTGATTGAATATCTTGAATTGTCATTTTTAATTTCCTTTAAAGAGTTCAATAATTAATGTTCGGATTAGATTGGCTATCATTAACAATCTCTCTCAAAAGTCTTGATGATTTTGTGGTCTTTGATCTCGTAGATAATGTCAGCAATATTATCGACCAATTGCTTGTCATGAGATACGAAGATAATAGTTCCTGCATAGGACTTCATCATTGTTTCTAATGCGGCAATACTTTTTAGGTCAAGATAGTTTCCTGGTTCATCCATAAGCAAAATATTATATTTTCCTAAAAGCATTTTGGATAAAAGCAGTTTGATGATTTCACCTCCCGATAAGTCGGATAAGTTTTTTTGAATATCATTCGCTCCGATCCCCATTGAAGCCAATACTGCACGAATTTCCGCAACTGTGTACTCGCACTCTTCCTGCATAAAGGAGAGCACAGATTTATGCGTGTTAAATTTATATCCTGTTTGTGTAAAGTAGCCAATTTCAGCTTTTGGAGATATGGTTAATCCATCAGCACGTTCTGATATCATTTTTAACAAGGACGTTTTCCCTGTTCCATTCGATCCAGTTATAGCGACTTTAGCGCCAAGCGGTATTATAAAGTTAGCGTCATCAAAGATAGTACGGCTACCAAATTTTAAGCTCAGACCATCTGCCGTAATCGGGAACTTATTGTGCAGTTCTAGGGCTGAACTTTGACGAAAACGAATAGAACGCAAATGCTCTGGTGCTTGAATATCTTCTAATGCAGCCAAACGCTTTTCCATACTCTTAGCTGCCTGATACAGTTTTCTTTGCTTGGTGCCAGTCATTTTTGCATGCCCAAGTCGTCCAGCACTTTCGGTAGAGTTTTTGGATTTTTCTCCTTTTTTCTTATTGTCTAATCGATTAGCTTGCTGGCGTTTTTCTTGCACAGCAGATTCTAATCGCTCCCGTTCCTTCATCATCAGCTCATATTCTACGGCTTGGTGTTGTCGCTCTTCTTCTTTTTGACGCAAGTAATCCGAGTAACCACCCCAATATTCCGTAATTTTACCGTCTTTTAACTCCCATATCTTGTCTACAACCATATCAAGAAAATATCGGTCATGACTGATAACAAGTAATGCTCCATCAAATGCTTTAAGTTGACCAATAAGTAGATCTATTCCATTGAGATCAAGGTGGCTGGTTGGTTCATCCGCTAGAATGCCATGTACTTGTTGGGAAAATGCGGCAGCAATTTTTGCACGAGTTTCCTCTCCGCCACTCATTGTGTCGTTTTGTACATTGGAAACACCAAGGCGAGATAACATTGCCCGGTCTTCGACCGTTTCTATTTCGATTCCGCCCAGTTGGCTGATATGTGCAAAATCACCAAAACGCTGTAATGTCGCTTCGGCTAAAACAATTTCGCCATTAAGTACTTTGAGTAAACTACTCTTTCCTGCTCCGTTATCACCCACAAGACCAATACGGTCATAAGAGTGAATTTCCAATTCATCAATATCCAAAACATCACGCCCAGCATAATCCAAGCGTATGTTTCTCGCTTTAATAATTAAACTCATTTTTATTTACTCCTGTTTAGCTCTTGAAATTTTTTATGCAGCAAACAGGATTTAGGTGAAAACAAAAGCTAGCATCACAGTGTCCTCCCAAAAAAAAAGCTATTCATCCACAGGGTGGACAAATAGCTAGTCAATTAAGTTATAACTGGAAACTATGCACTAAAAGCATACTTATAAATTAAGCATACTTTTACTTTATATATCCGCATATATTCTTAAAGACACAACAAAAGCCCACCATTATAAAATAGTGTCACTATGCAAATAGTTGTGTCTTAACGAATGCGGATAGAATGCATAAACTTACCTAAAAAATAAAATTCAGTTTTATGATAACTTTACTGTTAAAAGAAGTCTAGACAACCTTGTTTTATGCTTGGATATAAGGCTTATTTTAAAATAATAGTAGTGAAGATTTTCTAAAATTAACATAATACACCTTATACGAAATGCGTTATAATTATCTTTAGAAATCAATACTATAGCTCTATGTTTATAGCCCAGTCTCCCATGACTGGGCTTTTTTTGTGACTTTTCACGTTCCACGCCTATTTCTTAACCAAAGTTCCACGCCTTTGCTTAGTCAGACTGAACAATCCCCTCAGCCATTCGGCAGGAAAAACCGGCTCAGAAAGCCCCGTTTTGGTGGTTCAGGCTCGACATGCTCCGGCACTGCAATTCGCTTATTTTCTTTTTCAACCAGAGTAGTCAATCCCTCATCTTTCGTGTCAACGGTGCCTGGTTCTGGCTGTGCTGGGGCAGTATTTGATTGAGGCAGCTCTTGATCGGTAAACGTAGTCATATTGGCTTTTTGGGGCTTCATTTCAATGAGTGTCAGCAGTGTATCTATACGAGCGTTTGCCTTGGCTTCACGATCTTCGGCTTTTTCTAACTGTTTTTTTAGAAAATCGATTTGGTTTTTGAGTTCTACAACTGTTTTATTGGTGTATTCAGATGTATTTTGATTTTGTATTGGAGACGTATCGATACGTTTTACTTGTTTTACTCCAAAAGGTTCTCCATATACACGAAGAAGTTCTGAAAAATCTATAAAACCATCGTGGTCACGGCTTAACACACCGTTTTTTATATCTTTATATAGCGTAGCTCGAGATTTTTTATACAGGGTTGCAGCATCACTAACACTGTATTTTGTAGCTGTATTCATAGTGTATTGCTGTGTATTTTGAAAACGTATTGAAGAATACAATATTTGTATTCTCCAATACACTCAAGCTTTAAAGCCTAAGTTCTTTAGATGAGGAAAAAACTGTTTTTGCTGTATTGGATCTCTTAGCATTTCTTTGATTTTCGCGGCTAGGCTCTCATAGCTTTCATTACCATCTGCTAAGTTTGAGAATTCAGGTAGTCGTGAAAGCTGATTGCCAAACATATTGATTTGAGCATCTGTCATTTGGTGGAATGCTACTTGGGATGTTCTGGTTAATTCTGGTTGAGATGATCTAACTTTCGATTTAATTCTGAATTGAATATCAGTGATGACTCGACCTTTCTTGAATTGGTCATATTCAACGGTAATATTAGTGTGTTTATTAATTTCACTTACTGCTCTGTCTAATACGTTGGATTTAAAGTTAGACATTGTTGAATATTCAGTCGCATCAAGCCCTAACTTTGATCTAAGATCGTTAATACTATATTTCTCAGTTTTTGCTACATTCAACCATTTAATTAATAGCTCATATAGTCTTATGCTATATTTGCTTCTAAAATCAGATACTTGCTCTATATGATATTTGGTAAATTGTTCGCTTAATCGGCTAATTAAGCTGATAACTTCTTTGCTAAGGTATAAAACAATAAGACCACTAGAATCTACATAGGTCACTTTGTTTACCCAATTTGCAGTAGTAAGAGCCTCTAGGCCCTTATATCTATCTAAATAACTAAACTCCCTTCTTTTTAGTGTTTTTGCTGCCTCTCTAAGTAAGCCATAGGCATTATTACTATCCACTTTAAATTGATGAATGTAGTCGCTTACAAGTACTTCTATTGGTGTATCAGGTGTGAGATTAGAAGACTCTCTAGCTCCAACTATGGCCAAGAGCATAATACGTTGCTCTATGAGCGATAAGTTAAAAGAAGCATCGATAAGAGCATTATCTTTAACAACTAATTTATTGTTATTTGTCATGATATGAAGCTTATTAATTCATTTAACTAGGTTATATGTTATATATTTTAAATAGTCAACAATCTATCTATTCATATACCCCTTAAACCTATCTTTATTACCCCTTAAACCTATCTTTATTACCCCTTAAACCTATCTTTATTACCCCTTAAACCTATCTTTATTACCCCTTAAACCTATCTTTATTACCCCTTAAACCTATCTTTATTACCCCTTAAACCTATCTTTATTACCCCTTAAACTATTGTAAACAAAGGCTTTCAGCATGTCTAAAAACATTAAAAACTTTAAAAATAATTAAAAGCCTAGGCAAAGAAAAATTGCCCTTGGTTTTCGCTTCGCTCAAACTCTATTGAATCTCGCTTTCGCTCGATTCGCCGGGGCAATTTTTAGGTTAATGTTTCCTTGAATTTAAGAAAAAGCAAAAGCAAGATCAAAAGCAACTCGGAATTCGCTTCGCTCATAGAACTTTTTTACTCGCTTCGCTCGATCTAGGATCAAATTACTATATGTGATTTACGCTTATTTAGGCTTCACAGCCTAAAAAGCTGTTTTTCAGGGAGTCTAGGCGCGAATTTTGATTGTGTCGCTCGTAGACACTCGCTCAACTATGGGGACTCTAAGTTGAAATAATCAGGACTATTGATGTTTATGTTGGTGTTTTTCAATTTCTATCGTTGATAGTTTCTTATGATTTCTTTCCCAAGTTGATAGGCCTTCAAGAACATCAAGAAATAAATTTTGTCGTTTAAAAAAATTGTAGGTGTGTTCAGTAATCTCTTTAAATATTTTACTTGTTCTTACCCTAGAAGCGAATTGACTGTTATTGACAATTCTATTGGTGATTTGATCTGGTGTTTCCGAATGAATATCAATATTCAATTTTTTAAAGGCTGCTAATACTGCACCACCTAACTCGTATTTGCGTCTGTTTTCCTCATTACGCTTGATTTGTGCTTCGCTAAGGGTTTTCCTCGATTTATTTAAAACTTCGCGTTTTTGCTCATTTTCGAGGCGTATACGGTCATTGAGAACTGCCTTATGGATTTTTTGATAAGACTCTAAGGCTCGCTCTAGTCTAAACCAGGTGTCTCGATCCTGGTCTTGTTGGGCCAAACTTAAAATTTCAACTTCATTGTCCATTAGTTTTTGTTGGTTATGTGCTTTGAGTTTGATCTGTTCAAGTAAGATTTGGCGTTGTTGATATAGCACTCTATAGCGATCTACAGTTTTAAACTTTTTGAATATCTCTTCATCAAATTTTTCTGTAGATAATAATGACCTTAAAACATGAGATTGGATTTCTGTGAGGAACGGTAATTTTTCTAAAAACTGCTGCAATTGAATCAGATCTTCATTTGATAAAACTTTAGCAGGACGACCTCGTTTCACCATGATCAGCACCCCAAAAAAACACATGAATCAGATATCAGTAGAGTAGCATATGGCGGCATGAATAAATTAAATAAAATGTGGGAACATTTTATTTAATTTATTAGCTCGTTTCCGTGTTTCTAAAAAGCTATAATTTTACGAAGTAAATTATAGCTTTTTAGAAACACTTCTTCTCGTGCTCCGCAGGCAATTAGAGATGTAAGTTATTGATTTATATTGAATGTTATCTGTTACATAGAAACTAAGGTGCTGTTACAGCATTAAAAAAGTACCGTTACAACATCAAAAAGTACTGTTACAGCATTAAAAAGTGCTGTTACAACATCAAAATACCATGGAGGGTCGGCACCAGAATGTTCTACTGTAATCTTGAACACAACAGTAAAAATCCGCCCCCAAAAGGTGGTAAAAATAACAAGCCTAGAACGGCCAAAGAGCGCTTTCACTACATCACTCGAACTGCACAATTTGCACAACATAAAGATCATGTTCATGAACAACTTGAGTTTGTTTGCTCAGGTAATATGCCCAGCTTTGCCGAGGGGAATCCGGAAGAATTTTGGCAGGCCTCGGATCTGTATGAACGCAAAAATGGTCGGGTCTGTTCAAGTTTGGTGGTGGCTTTGCCGAAAGAACTTACTCAAGAACAGCGCATCGAGTTGGCCGAGGCATTTATTGCCGAATTTGCTGATCGTTATCGCTATCCTTTTACTTGCGCGATTCATAATCATGCTGGCGCTTTGGCGGGACAAGATCAGCCGCACTTGCATTTGATTTACAGTGAACGCCATGTTGATGGTATTGAGCGAACACCGGAGCAGTTTTTTAAGCGTTATAACCCTGAGCAGCCAGAGAAAGGCGGTGCACAAAAGCTCACGGCAGATGTGTTAGGGATGGGCAAAGAACAGTTGCAGTTGTATCGGCAGAAAACTGAAGAGCTGATTAATGACAGCTTACAGCGTTATGCACCGACCAAAATTATTGAAATTAGAGGGCTAAAGGTAGAGGTTCCGAATCTAGTGAGTTGTCTATCCAATGAAGATTACAATAAAAAATATGATACTCATCTGCAAGATGTGCCGATCATGAGTAAGGCACTACGGTTTGCAAAAGAAAGTGATCCTGTCCGTTTTCAGCAAAAACAGGACATGATTGTAGAAATTAATCGGTTGAGAGCTGAGAATCGTTATGAGCTGTATAAACCGTACTATGAGGCAGAATTGAATAAGCAAAAGTCACTAGAGCAAGAAAAGCAGAAGCAGGCACAAGAAAAAACGAAGGGATTTGATGGTCCTAGTTTTGGATTTTGATAGAGCGTTCAAAAATCTGTGACAGGTAAACTGACTGTAGGACTGTAAATTGTGTAATGGTCCTTTAAAAGGACCATGCAGGGAGTCTAGCTATTCAATTAACAGTCTCAAAATTGCATAAATGCTCCATCAGGAAAGAATGCTAAAAAAGCGCGTTTAACGTCTTCGTAATCATCATCTATATGTTGATCAAGATGATGCTGCGTCCATACCAATGTTGCTTCTCGATCGTCAAAACATTTATTAACGTTTAAAAATAAACTCAGATTGTTCGATCTATTAATTGAGAGCTCTTTAATGAGTTGAGTTCCAATTTTTCTAGAATTTTCAGAAAGATATAAATGATTAATCAAGTTTAAATTACCCATTGTTATGCCTCATTTTAAGAAGAAATAATTAAAAACACCTTCTTCATATGTCCTGAAAGAAGGATATGGGAATATTTAAACACATAAATAGTGTGTTAATCACATTATTTATGTGTTTAAATGTAAATAAATGATCTGTGCTATACTTTTCCATCAGAACAATTCTGCTTTTTAAACTATGCCTTACGAAGAATTTCAAAGACTTATAGGTAAGTCTGGCCTTTCTATTAAAGAATTTGCAGCGCTTTTAGATATGAACGCCAACTCCATTACCAACTATAAAAAGAACGGTAAAGTGCCCACTACGATTGCAGTAATTGCGGTCATAATTTCAGATATGAAGGATGATGGTCTGGACTTTTATCCAATTTTTGAGAAAGTTCGAGCTTATCGTGATCAATAGAGTATTTGATGTGAACCCAATTAAAGATTTAATTGGGTTCTAACACGTGCATTTCGTAGAAGAGATTTTATGTTAAATGAGTGCTAGAAATGCCCCAGATGGGGCATTTCGCATAAGGTGTATTATGTTAATTTTAGGAAAACTAATAACTCTAATATGAATATCCACCGATTTTGTAGAAACTTTTTAGTTAGATAAAATAGCTAATTAACGAGCTTTATTAAAGAGGATGTAAAATAAATGAATATATTAAATGATCCAGTATTAGGCGAGCTTACATTTGATATATGGTGGTCTAGAGAGTATGAAATAACAATATTTGACTGTAAGAAACTAGTTCCGTTAGTTATTCAAACGTTTGATAATGAGAGTATTAGTGATAAGCAAAGAGACACTTTTCTTGAATTTGAAAGGAATAAGAGTTCTATTATCTCTTCAATTGAGATAGCTATATTAACTTATTATAAGGAAAATTTTGATGCTAATGTAGTTGAAGATATTACTGCTCTCGTAAACCTACTGAGAATCAAAATTATGTCTTCTGATGATATGAGAGAATTAGGTTTTATTTTTGATGCTTCATTTGATCCAGAGCTTGGGGTCGGTGTTTTATTGATTAATGAAAGCATTGAAGAAGTGGATGTACAGGATATTTTACTTGGTTAAATTTGTATAGAGTCTATAATTTTGGTAGCTATACAAAGTATTAATTCATTCAAATCAAGGTAGTCAATACAACAGTTAGAATAGCAAACATTTCTTAAACAGCATAATTTGGAATGTAGTATGAGTCGTAGAGGAAATCTCCACGATAATGCTGTTGCTGAGAGTTATCTCCCCATTTAACATAATGGCGCTTATGCGAAATCATATTTTAAAAGTTGTTTAATATCAAACATTTAAATATTTTACATAAC
>NZ_NHRQ01000036.1:0-13247 GCF_002165335.1 Acinetobacter sp. WCHA29 | reverse complement strand
CTCGATCGGTCACTTTACCTAGGCAAAAAGGTTCCATTTTTGCCCATTGGGCATCAGTAAGTATGTATCTATCCATAGTACTATTATAAATTAATCAGTACCCTTTGTTAATTCTCAACAAGCCCTAATCCAAATTTAGCTAGTGAATTTTATGAGCGCCTAATTAATTGGATAAATGAATTTCATAGATCACTAGATGATGAATTTGAAGTTGGTGTTAGGCTAGTAAACTTTGGACAAACTGTTACTTTTCACATTGAAGATATTGGTTATTGGAATCCATCATTAATCTCTTTTAAAGGTAAGACTGAAGTTGGAGAACCAGTTGAACTAATTCAACATGTGAGTCAAATAAGTATTCTGCTTATGAAGATGAAGCGTTTAGACCCACAGCAACCCAAAAAACCAATAGGTTTTGCAAACTGGGAAGAGTTTGATATAGCCAAATAGGTTAATTAATTTAAATTTTTATGATTTCGTTTATAAGACGCATGCTAAACATTGGATTAATGTCCACTTAGAATTAAATGGACACCTATTTATGAGTGTCTAGAATTAGCATCATCATAGACAGCATTGTTTTCACGTCTGCCTACAGCAATCACGATGACAACTACCTCATCATCAATGACTTCATAAACCAGACGATAACCAATGCTGCGAAGCTTGATCTTGTAGCGGTTAGGATGCCCTGACAGCTTATTCTTGGGAATACGAGGATTCTCCAAAACCTTGATCAACTTTTTCTTCAATGGCTGCTTAATACTTGGATTCAGCTTATTCCATTCTGCTAATGCTTCTTCTAAAAAGTCTAACTTATAGGTCATCAATATTTACTCGAACGCGTTTCTGATTCGCACGAGCATCTGCAATCTTATTCAGTTCCAAGTCTTCTAGTTGCTCCATCATCGTTTCATATAGATCAGCAGGAACACAGTAAAACGCTGGTGTATTACGATTGAGGATTGCTACAGGTTCACCTTTTCCTGCGAGCACTGTATCCATCGGACTCTTTTTGAGTTCAGTAATACTTGCAGTCATTCGCGCATGGATTAATTGAGTCATAGTTAAGCCTCTATAGAATTTAGTGTTTGGAGTTTGGGTTGAATCATTACGAGTAGATTCGGGTAGCTAATTTCAGCATACCGGTCCAATGTGGATCTCAATCTGATAAGCAAGGAGGCATCAGTAACTAGCAGTATCTTCGCAAGGTAAGGCATCGCTGAACGAAATGCCTTTAACCATTTACGATGTTGCTCAATACGGTCTATAGATTGTGATCGCATTTCCCGTCTTTCGGGAACTATACAATCTAGGCAACTTTCTAATGCACGTACTACATCAACCCAAGAAAGGACATTAAGAGCTTCTTCTAACTCTTTGGCTTGAATTTGTTGGTGCTCTCTTTCATCCATTAAATCAAATAGACGTCTGAGTTCCTGCATACGAACTTCATCCTCTCGTTTTAAACGAGATTCTTCAGTTTCAGTCCAGATAGCATCAGAATTCATAGGTACTCCTATTCAACAATAGGACTATAGCACAGATAAAAGCACATTTAAACGTGCTTTTAAAAAACTCTAATTAACCCTCTTTGCTACACGATAGACAGTTGCCACACCACAGCCCACAGCTTTAGCGATTTCATCTTTGGTCATTGTATTTGAGGCCAGCAGCTCTTTGATGCGCTTATGTTTGGTCTGGTTTGGTTTCTTCCCTGTTGGTTTGTAGCCAGAACGCTCAAGGCCTTGCTTAATGCGCTCTATGCGCTTCTCGTTATCCAGGCGAGCCATCGTAGCCAATAGGTCAATCAGCATGTTGTTGATCAGACCTAGAATAGAGCTTGTGATATTGTTATTGACTTGGCTCAGGTGATGAGTGGTCGGAAGATCCGCGACAATCAATCGGAGGCCTTTCTCTTGGATTCTTCGTTTGAGTTCATTGAAGTCATGTTGGGTTAGTCGTGATAGCCGATCCACACTTTCAACAAGTAATGCATCTCCTTGGTTTGCTTCCTGCAGCAACTTATTCAGCTCTGGCCGTTCTAGCTTTGTTCCACTGTAATGCTCAACATAGATGATTGGCTTTCCCAATTCCAACGAGTTGTTGAGAGCATTCAGTTCAGCCAATGCCCTTTCTGCATCCTGATCTTTGGTAGAGGCGCGAAGATAGATTCGTGTATTCATGTTTTATCATTTGTACTTAAATTATAAAGTCCTATGATAACACTGTCATTTGATTATGGTTTCAAGTCTAATGATAGTAGCTATTTACCGTTTCGCTGTTTCTCATTCGGGTATAGTCTTTTGATAAAAAAAGCATGACTAAAAGCCATGCCTTGGGAATTCGTATAACGTGTATTATGTTAATTTTAGAGATTCTACATAAATGTAGAATCTCATGAACTTAAATTCTGGCATGCGTCCCATACTTATCAATCATGATAGAACTGGCTTCATTTAAGCCACGTACAGTGACATTCGAACCATTCTTTTGAAACTTATTGACCACAGAATCAAGCATGGCAACAGACGTTACATCCCAAATGTGAGAATTGGTCAAATCAATAATCACGTCCTTAACGTCTTCCTTAAAGTCAAAACCTTGCATGAATTTTTCAGAAGAACTAAAGAAAATCTGACCTCTCAAATCATACAAACGGGCTGTTCCTTCAAAAGATGCTTTTACCTGGATGTCATTTTCAAGTTTATTCGCCAAGAATAAGGCTGAAAGTAATACGCCTGTTAATACACCCAAAGCCAGGTTATGCGTAGCAACAACTACAATCACCGTAGCAATCATGACGATATTGCTGCTCTTAGGATTGTCTTTTAACTGGGTAACAGAACTCCATTCAAAAGTACTGATAGAGACCATAATCATCACAGCAACCAACGCAGCCATTGGAATCACTTTCAGCCAGTCACTAATAAACACAACCAGAATAAGAAGAAAAATACCCGCAGAGAACGTTGATAAACGTGTTAAACCACCTGACTTTACGTTAATCATGGATTGACCGATCATGGCACAACCTGCCATACCACCGATGAAACCAGAGGCAATATTCGCGATACCTTGTCCTTTACATTCCTGATATTTATCACTTGGCGTATCCGTCATTTCATCCACGATAGTTGCTGTCATCATAGATTCAAGTAAACCTACAGCAGCTAATGCGACTGAATACGGCAAAATGATCATCAATGTTTCAATATTCAAAGGAATATTGGGAATCAAGAACATTGGAAGTGTGTCAGGTAACGAACCCATATCCCCCACAGTCCGTACATCAATGCCCAAGGCGATTGCCAGTAATGTGATCGCAATAATGCAGACAAGCGGAGAAGGAAGTAATTTTCCTAGTTTTGGAATCAGAGGGAATAGATAAATAATGGCCAGACCTAAAGCAACCAAAGCATACACATGCCAGGTCACATTAATCAATTCAGGCAACTGAGCCATAAAGATCAAGATCGCTAACGCATTGACGAATCCAATGACCACAGATTTAGATACGAATCGCATCAACTTGGCGAGTTTTAAATAGCCTGCCAGTATTTGAATCACACCAGTCAAAATTGTTGCAGCAAGCAGGTATTCAAGCCCATGCTCTTTGACCAATGTGACCATGAGCAGCGCCATCGCCCCTGTGGCTGCGGAAATCATAGCTGGACGGCCACCTACGAAAGAAATCACGACAGCAATACAGAAGGATGCGTATAAACCCACTTTCGGATCTACACCGGCAATAATTGAGAAAGCGATGGCTTCAGGGATGAGTGCAAGACCTACGACAAGCCCGGCAAGTACATCCCCGCGGATGTTAGAGAACCATTGTTCTCGTACATGAGATAACATAAACATAGCCTGTTTTTTGATTTTTTAGAGAGGCTAGTGATGTGATATATACAACACACAAGCGACTACACCACATCACTAGACAGTGATGAGTTATTTACTGATTTAAGGGGTAAATAAACTTATGGTGGAGTAAGTGTCATAAAGTAAGAGCTTGGTTTGAGAGAAAATCAGGATAAGGATAACAGCTAGTCATCATTCTAGCCACCCTAGTCACATTGTAGAAATGGATGACTCAAATCAAAGAAGGCTTAAAGTCATCATAAAAAATCGTGAAATCCCCCTATAAACCACCGCCATTTAACATAATGGTGGTTATACGCAATGCACTTGTATATTAATATAAATATCAGATACTTAATAAAAACTTAAAAAGCCAAAAATGCCGATTTTGAAACAAGTCGGCTTTTTTATGAGCAGTTTTGATAGTTTTTGCCAATAAATTTGACTAAAAATTACGCTTCTCAACTTGAGAGATACAATTTTATGATACATTATTGTATATACAAATTTGAATGTTTTTTATGGAACAGTATTTTGAATGGGATGAGGCTAAGAATCGAAAGAATCAGAAAAAGCACGATGTCTCTTTCGAAACTGCAAGCCTTGTTTTTGAAGATCCGTTGAGGATCTCAATCCAAGACAGACATACCGATGGTGAAGAACGTTGGCAGACCATTGGAAAAGTGAAAGGCGTACTAATGCTCTTAGTAGCTCACACCATCTTTGATGACGATGACTGTGAAATCATAAGAATTATTAGTGCAAGACAGGTAACAAAAGCGGAGCGAGATAAATATGAGCATGGTTAGACACTCACGCAAAGAACTGAATGAAAAATTCAGTGACAAGCAAGATGCTGAAATTGAACGCTTGCTTGCTAAAGGAATGCTTCCTGACGATCAACTAGACCTATCAGATATTCCTGAAATTACCGACTGGAGTAATGCTGTACGCCACAATCAATTCTACCGTCCAGTGAAGCAACAAACATCTATTCGTTTAGATGCTGATGTACTTGCATGGTTTAAAGCTCAAGGCAAAGGCTATCAAACACGAATGAATGAAATTTTACGGGATGCCATGCTAAAAGAATTAAAAAATCATCAATAAAAATGGGAGCTTAGGCTCCCATTTTTGACTTCGTATAAGGCGTATTATGTTAATTTTAGGGAAACTCAATAATCATAACCTTCCTGATAACCTTCATGCTCACTAAGATCATTGATAACACTATCGTATACACCTGAGTAATTCATAAGATCTCCATTATCATCATGTTCATAGTTTTCTGAGCCTTCATAATCTGATCCAGAATGATTAGATATAAATCCTCTGTTAGCCCCTGTTAATGAAAGTGAGAGTGGTTTTCTAGGAGGGGGACTACTAGGCTCTGCTTCGTATGACTCATCATCATTGTATGGAAGATCAGATGGTTCTTCTTGCTGATATCTATTCAAAGTATCATCAGAATGCCATACATAGATTTTGTCTTCATTTTCATATTTCTTGTTCATAACACGATTCCTTAAGAATATTTGTTTTTACGACTATCAAAATCGTAGGCCGTAATTAAAGACTCATATTCACTAACAACAACGATTCCACCTTTATCTAGTAGCTTAGCCATCACAGCTAATTCACGTAGTACTTCTTCTCGATGACGAAGGATCAATTTTCTATTCACGATCAACTTATCGCCATCGATTTCACCATGCTCTAACGCATAGTTAACCATTGCCTTGGTAATTCCTCGTTGAGAAGTTCTTTTCATGAAATGGGTAGTTTTAATCATTTTTGCGTCCTGATCTTTGTGTAATTTTTAGACTAAATTATATAAAAATACATGTCAAATATTTTTTTAATTAAAATAAATTTTTCTTGTATTTGACTTGTATTCTATTTTTTCTTAGAATCAATTAAAAGGTAATCAGGACTAACTAATGATTAATCGTCATAAAGATTTGGATGCAGTTATAAAAATTTTCCTAAAAAATCGAAACAGTGATGAGGAAAACTTAAATTTTAGAGATATAGATGAATTGAATGAATTAATTGAGTTCATAGGTTTAGCTGAGTCAATGCACTTAGAGTTGCTTATGGCCGAACCAAATGAAGATCAAATTGATAGTTTTAATGAGGCTTATACACTTAGTATCGATAATTTAAGTAGTTTTTTTACGATGGGAAAAACTGCAAATTTATTGAAAGAATCAAAGGATAGTAAAGGATTATCTGTAAAGATTTCTGAATTTCAGAAACAAATCTTAGAAGCTATAGCTAGTAATTTATCTATTAGTAGAACTAAGTTATTGCAGGAGTTAGTATCAACTTATTTAGATTCAGCATACTATACCTATCTAATTGGTAAACATCATAAATCTCAAAATTATATAGATATTAATGCTCTAATTAGAGAACTACGAGAGGATGCCATAATCTTAAAATCACCTTTTCATGTGATTAGAGCATTATTTCGCATGAGAGACTTAGATCCTATGTTTAATGAGGAATTTAATAAAGAATTTAATTCTATTAAATCTATGGAGAATGAAAATGACTAATTTTTTTAAAGAGCTTGGTAAAGCCCATGCAAAAGAATTTGAATCTACAGAAGAAAAATCTTCTCCATTATCCTTTCAACTTGAACAAGAGGATTTCAAAAAATTGGAATTTTATTGCGAGAAATTGGATATTAATAAAACTAAGTTTATTAATATGATTATTAAAGAAAAATTAATTTTTGCTTTGGCTGAATATCTAGATAGTTCAGGTAAGAATTTAGCTGACTTAGATACATCAAATTTAAACTTACATCAAAAAGCGTATTTAAATGGAAAATTGAGTTTAGCTAGTTTGGAATTAAAGGAGTCGAAAGAGCATTAATATTTAACATAATGGCTGTTATGCGAAGTCGACTTGTAATGCAATTTGCATTACACTGTTCCTAGTACATTAAATACTTGGGAAATATGATGGCTACTGTTAACTTCAGGATCGATGAAGCCCTTAAAGAAAAATCTTATTCAATCCTTAAAGAGCAAGGTATTGCACCTACGGATTTCTTCACTAGTATTCTTGAGTATGTTGCTACGACTGGGAAACTGCCTGTCAAAAAAGCTTTGCTTTCGGAAGAAGATGAAGAATTATTAGCTCTTGTCCGTAAGCGCATTAATGATCCTAAAGAGATGTTTGAGGAAGTCACATTAGATGACTTATAAGCTTTTACGTCACAAGGACTTTACAGCAGAATGGGAAAAACTCCCTGTTGCTATACGAGATCAATTTAAAAAGAAACTAGCCAAAGTCATAGAGCAGCCACATATTCCAAAGAATATGCTTAGAGGCGATCTTGCAGGTTGCTATAAAATCAAATTATTAAAAGCTGGTGTCCGACTTGTCTATCAAGTTAAAGATGATCAAGTAGTTATCCTGCTCATTACCGTCGGAAAACGAGCTGATAGCATAGTTTATGACGAAGCAAAAAAAAGGATTAAAGATTGAAAAAGCGGAGGAGTCTCCTCCTACGCTTTTTTACTACTTATTTAGCTTTATCTTGCTCTAAAAATTCCTTAAACCTGCTTACCATACTAGGAATAATTTGATCAATGATTTGATTTTTAAACAAATGCTTAGAATGAGGTCTAGGTATTACAACTTGTCTTAATTCCCTTAAAGTAACAGCAGAACTAGGGAAATCAAAACATTCTCCTGTTTGTTTAATTACTTCCCGACCTAACTCTATTGCGGTATTCATACAATCAATACACATTGGATCAGCTTGATTATTTATATCGAAGATCTCATCAAAAAATAGTGGTGCAGACTTTATTTCCAGAACCCATTTGTTTTTATTTGAAGGTCTTACACATTCATATTTCTGCCTAAAACAACCTGGGCATTTCCAATTCTCATCATAACGTTCCCAATATTTTCCTTTAGTAGATATGAGATAAGATAACTCTTCTTTAGAAGGTCTTTTGGTTATAAGTGGATTACCTTTTAATCTCCAAGAATTATTTGGACCTTTAAAATGTTCAGTGTTGTAAAGTATCTTTTCAGGTTCGTATTTATCAATTTCCAATAAATTATTATGTTCAAACAACCATTTAGAACGTCTTTCTATCTGTCTAGATGTTTCCTCTGATGGTTGATACCAATCTTTCTTCTCTGCTGCAATCATGGCAAATCTTTCAGCCATTTCCATACGTATGTGAAATATAGGCCGCACTCGTTCCCATACTTTTTTTGCAACTTCTTCATTAATTTGATGTTCTTTATTTGGAGAAGCTATAACAAATTCTGATATTTCTTTAGGAGAGAAGGAGAAAAAATTATGTGCTTTAACTATTTTTTTTGCATCTGCATCAGCTTTGTTGCAGTCAAAACAAACAATTGTCTTATCGTATGCAGATAAAGAAAATGCTGATTTGATGGCAAATCTTTCAGAAAGCTCATCACCAACTTGTTGCTTTTTTGATGTGGAATACTTTTCAAATAATGTTCTTACTACTTCTTCCATATGATCATGATGTTCATGAAGCTGGCATGTTAAGTAGTTATTTTTATTTAAACGTACGATCTGAGACTTCGAACGTTTACAACAAGGACAAGACCATTCTACTGGTGTAAGTACCCACCATCTATTTAAATGAGCACCATCAGCTTTGAATAAAGAAACCAACTTTCTAGTTGAATATGTAAATTCAGAATCAAGACCTTTTAAATCTCTCTCACTTAAGGATTTTCGAAATTCATCCAGAGTCATAGTGCTCTTCAAATAAGATATATCCATGGTGATTATTCATATATTTCAGTAACTACAACCTTATTTTTTTGCTAATTTTTTAGCAATATAGTTAGTGCTTTAAGCGACAATAAATGTCGTTTAAAGCGCTAACCCATAAATTAATAAATTTTTTCTAACTCTTTACGCAATTCATTTAAATTTTCATCAATCTCTTTAAAAGGTTTATTTACTTTATTAAAAGCCTCATCGATTTCTTTATCTTTCTGATATACAAAAAATCCACCGATAATAGCCCCAATAGATAACCAACCGAATACTAGGCTTTCTCCAGTAAAAAGACTTAAGGCACCTAACCAGAATATCCAACCAAATGGTAGTGGGAAGAGACACATGAATAAGAAGTTTTCAAAACCAGATAGTTCTTCTTTAATTGGTCGTGGTCCCAATTGCTTTAATTTTTGTTCATAAGAGACAATTTTTTCTTCTATTGGCTTACGTCTCGATAAACGCTCTGCTTCTCGCCTATCATCTTCTCTCTTCCTCGCTATCTGTTGAGCTAGCTCAACTTTCCTCCTTTCATTTTCTCTACGAACTAATTCCTGACAAATTTGATCTATACCATGACTTTGTTTTACATCATGAATCTTGTAATTACCAATTACTGGTAAAATTAGCTCAATAGCTTTTTTCACGGAAATTCTAAAAAACTCACGATTACCTGTAACTCGATAATTTGCTAATGCTCTATGTGCTGCTAACTCACTAGCCCCACAATTGTCTACCATCGCACTGAACTCTAATTCAAATGGAGTAGGGACACCTGTCGAATGTAGTTCAGACATTCGTTTCGAGGGATGTTTAGTAGTTTTACCAACTTTTATAAGGTTAGGCATGGATGGATTACTTAATATGTATATATATTCACTCATATCATTAACCGATTACTTTCCATACGATCCATATATATCTCAATTATTTACCCTCATATCTCTTCTCTAAATATTGTAACAATGCTGTTATTAGTTTGGAGATGATTTAACATAAAATCTCTTATACGAAATGCTTGATATTTCTCTTTAAATATCATTATATTAAAGCAAGCCGTTCTGGAATATAGGGCACCAGAGCGGCTTTTTATTGATTATTCATGTTCCACGCTTAAAATTCGAACAGTGTTTCATGATTTTTATAAGTTAAACTAAATTTAGTTGCTAATCCCAATAAGCTATTCACTAACTTGTAAATATCGGTATACCGCCTGACGACTAATCCCAAAAGCTTTCCCTAATGCCATTTTCGATGGATACTTCCCCTCCTTCCATGCTTGTCGTAAAGCTTCAGCTTGGTCAGGCTTTAGTTTATGCACCCGACCTTTGTACTTCCCCTGAGCAGAGGCGAGTTTTATTCCTTCCTTTTGCCGCTCTAAAATGATCTCACGTTCGAACTGTGCAAAAGCACCCATCATTTGAAGCATCAAATTATCCATCGGGGTGGATTCGGCTGTAAAAGTAATATTTTCTTTTACAAACTGGATGGCGATCCCTCGTTTGACCAGTTTATCTACTTCAGTGACCAAATCTTTTAGGCTTCGCGCAAAACGATCCATTGAATGTACAATCACCCTGTCCCCTTCCCGGACATAGTTCAACATTTCCTGAAATTTAGGTCGGTCAGTATTTTTACCTGAAGCACGGTCAACAAAAATCCGGTCGACCTCAATTCCTTCAAGTTGACGTCCAGTGTTTTGCTCGACAGAACTTACCCGGACATACCCTACTTTTTGGCCTTTCACTTTTTACGCCCCAATTGGATAAAAATGAACAATTTCGTAAATTATAAATCTTTAATACCAAAGTTACATGTTACTTATGATTAAAAAACATTTAAATGGTACATGTTTTTAAGAACTTTTAAAATGTAATTTTAGGGTATACTCTATAGTTACATAAATTTAGATATTAAAAACTTCTCTCCGATAAACCCAGTACGGTTCAATGATAAGATTAACCCGTTAGGTCAGGTGGCCTAACTTAAATAAAAAAGTCTCCGACAAACCCGGTACGGTTCAAAATCATTCCAGTCTAGTATTGGCTGTAGAAAAAGATTCTTCTGTTGCCTTATTCGAATTTTTAAAGACTTTACCTCTCTCTAGTGTATCCAGTCTGGTTGCTACCCTCCTGATCTTCCTGTTTTTTGTTACTTCGGCTGATTCAGGAGCCTTGATCACAGATTACCTTACGGCTAAAACGGAGCACTCCCCTGTTTGGCAACGTTTGTTCTGGACAGCTGTGATTGCTGTTCTTTCTATTATCTTGCTGATCGTTGGTGGTTTAAGTGCCTTGCAATCTGCAGTGATCATGAGTGCCTTGCCTTTTACTTTCATTATGCTGTTATTGTGCTGGGGGTTAATCAAGGCACTACGTTTAGATGTCTTAAAAGTACAGGCCCTACAAAGTGCTAGGATCACACCACGAGCTATACAAAACCCAAGAAGCTGGCAACAGCGTCTAGGTTTAATTATGCATTACCCACATTCTAAAGCCGAAGTAACAGCCTATATTCATCAGAATGTTCATCAGGCTTTTCAGAACATAAAACATGAATTTCAGCGCCGGAATCTGGATGTTTCAATCCGTGAGGTTGATGGGGGGCTATTACTGAAAGTAGATCATCAAAATGAAATCAACTTCATCTATCAAGTCGTGGCTACTGAAACACGAGCTCCGAGTTTTATGCTCGATGACGAAAGTAGCCTCTCTCTGAAATATTACAAAGCGGAAGTTTTTCTAAAAGAAGGGGGGAAAAACTACAATGTCATGGAATGGACACAAGAAGATTTACTCCAGGACATTATTGATCAATACGAACGCCACTTGTATTTTTTAAATGTAGTCCGTAATTAAACAATCTACATAGCAGTTCAAATTAACAAGTATTAGTTTGAACTGCTATCTTTTTGATTAACAATATCTTGATTTACCAAAAAATCTAATAGTACAGCATCCGTCTTCATTCTAACCTTGAACCAATTTTCAATGCGAATTTGATCTTCACTCGATAGTGGTTCAGATGTTCTCACACTAAGTTGCAGTATTTGCTTTTGATTGGGATCAGTCGGTAAATCAATGCCTTGTCCTAGAAAAATAGAGCTTACAGTGGGATGCTGTGCACGTAGCTCTGCAAAAACATCATTTGCATTGGCAAATAAAGCATTTTTCACCCTTAATTCTTGCTGTAATTGTTTTACCTGTTCATCCTTTTGGCGCAGGGCTTCTTGTCCATTCAGATACAAATCACTCAATACCCCAGATTTTAAGGCAGTCACATCAACCTTATCATCATTGGTTTGATGCACAATAATTTTAGTTCCTTCGAGATTTGCAACAGCAAGTCTCCCTTCAATATTCTGCAACGTCGCCTGACTTAAGGGCAAACCGACTAAAGCCAACTCAATGGTCCGTGTCTTGCTATCAATTTTTGAACTGGCGACTTGTGTTTCTTTAAAGGTAAATTCTTGTGTAATGAATTTGTTGGCAGTTGATTTAAAAACTTCTTCATTAACTAATTTAGTCGCCAGATAGGCACTTGGAATTGCGGTCACCATTGCGATCATCAGCAAAGATATTTTTACACGTCTTTCTACTTTTTCGTCAGCAAAACTATGTGGCTTTAACCTTAAAATCCGGATACCGATAATAGTTGCCAAACTGATGAACACACAATTAATGGTATATAAATACAGTGCACCACCAACAAAGCTCCACTGTCCAGTTGCAATACCAAATCCAGCAGTACAGACAGGTGGCATCAATGCTGTAGCAATCGCCACCCCTGGAATAACATTTGATTTTTCTTCTCGAGTGATCCCAATGATTCCTGCCAATCCACCAAATAATGCGATGAGCACATCCCAAACGGTTGGGCTAGTTCGTGATAAAAGTTCAGATTGTGCATTATCGAGGGGTGATATCGAGAAATATAGAGTGGATACGACCAAGCTGATCAGTGTTGCAATACCTAGGTTGAAGAGTGCCCGTTTTACCAGTTTAAAGTCATAAACTGCTACACCCAGCCCCACCCCCATGATCGGTCCCATAAGTGGAGAAATTAGCATTGCTCCAATAACCACGGCTGTTGAATTGATATTTAATCCGACTGATGCAATAAAAATAGCGAATATTAAAATCCAGGGAATGGCTCCTGATAGCTCAATCCCATCACGAATACGACGCTCGATTTCATCATCTTCTGCCTTATCTGCCAGCAGACTAAAGCGATGGCGTGCACGTCTTAATCTACTTGTATAATTAAAGGAGGAGTTGTGTTTATTAGAGGTGTTGGTCAATTTAACATCCTACTTTTTATCCATCTGTGGAAAGACTGATGTGTGCTGAATTAGCAGGAGACTTTCACTTGGGAGATTCTAGGCAGCTAACCGATAAAAGTCTTCTGCCATTTGATTTGGTGTCTTAAAATCCAAGCCTTTTTGAATTCTTCGCTGATTATAAAATAACTCTATATATTTTGTAATATCCGCTTTGGCTTCTTCCCTTGTTTTGTAGTTGCGATGATGGACTAGTTCATTTTTGAGTATGCCCCAGAAACTCTCTATCGGTGCATTATCAAAGCAGTCGCC